>JAJYPG010000341.1 GCA_021795535.1 Planctomycetota bacterium | reverse complement strand
TATGAAAGCGATGACGCTTTCCGCCAATGGCGGCCCGGACGTTTTAGTTTTACAGGATGTACCAAAACCGGAAATTAAACCGGATCAGATTCTCGTGAAGGTCCAAGCTGTGGCAGTCAATCCCATTGACTGCAAAATTCGCAAAACCGGAGCCTTCGGTTATGGTGTCGGCTCAATTCTTGGCTTTGATGTTTCCGGTACCGTGGAACAAGCCGGCGCACTGGTGCACAACCTTCACGTCAGCGATGCCGTATTTTATTGTCCCGACTTTTCTCTTCCCGGTGCCAATGCCCAATACCACGCCGTCCGGGCGGACATTGTGGCAAAAAAGCCCACCCACCTCGGTTACGTTGAAGCCGCATCCGTGCCACTGACCGCGCTAACCGCATGGGCCAGCCTGATGGAACAGGGTGACCTGCGGCTCGGCCAAACCGTGCTGATCATCGGTGCTTCCGGTGGCGTTGGTTCCATGGCGGTGCAACTCGCCCACGCGGCTGGCGCTTACGTATTTGCGGTCTGCTCCGCCGCCAATGTCGGCCTGGTACGATCACTTGGGGCGGATCGCGTTATTGACCGCCAAAGTGAAGATTTTGCCGCCGTGATTCAAAAAGAAGCCGGCACCGTTGATCTGGTTTTTGACTGCTTTGGTGACACCTATGCCTCGCGCAGCATCCCGATTGTTAAACCCATGGGCCGGATTATCACAATTGTTGATCCGAAGGGAGATTTGTCATTAGGCTATCGGCATAACATTGCAATCCACTACGTCAGTCTCGCGTTTGATTCTATCCGCCGCCGGGTTGATGACATGAAAATAATAGCCAAACTGCTGGATCGGGAAATTCTCAAACCCGTGGTTCACAAAGTTATGCCGCTGGAAAATCTTGCCGACGCCCATCGCGCATTAGAATCCGGTGGCGGCTTTGGAAAAATTGTTCTCACGGTTTCGCATTAGCCTCACCGCAACCGCACATAAAACGTTCGCAATGTATTGCCGGTCATGTTCACCGTAAATGGCGGGCTGCCGGCGCCGCCAGCCGATACCTGTACGGTACTGTTGCCTTGCGGCAATTTTGCGGGAATCACATACACCGTCCGCGGCAGCATTTCCCAGTAACGGGTATCCGCCTGTGATGAAGCGGCCAAAAGTGCTCCCCCCCCCGCTACGCCCAAGCCAATCAGCGCCTCCGTGCCATTATTGTTATACGCTCCATTATCCACCGCCGCCGCACCACCCACCATCATGCCGGTTCCAATAACCGCCTTGGCCTCACGTATCGTGTCCATGGTCAGCCACCGCTTATCCTGTGCCAAAGCCAGCGTATCGACCATGTTGGAATTGGCGATGCCCGAAATCGGATGATTGTTGTCCCATGCATATACCGGTGGAATCGGCCCGGCCTGCCAAGGCGTAGGCGTAAAAATGGATTGTTCACCATACCAGCCCGCGGGCCGTCGCCTCGGCCCAAAACCCCAATCCACAAATATCAAAGCATTAATACCCGGCTCATACATTTTCTTCACCACCGGACTCAGGTACGGATCCAACTGCTCGGCACGTGCAAAATTCGCTGCCGCAAGTTTGGGATGTCCCAATTTCATGTAACAAACACCCAGGCCAAAATACCCCAGCACAAAATTGGAATCGACTCTGGCATATTGCTGTCCCGGAGGAAGTTTCGAATTTGCATTGGCGTATTTGCGTAAACGAAAAAGACTGTTGGCAAATGCCGCCCGCGCATTTTCATAATCCCCCTTAATCAGAAATATCAGCCCCAGATAATAATGCGCCATCGCCCGTTCAAATGGTTGCCCCTTCCATACCTTTACCCCCTCATACACCACCACCGCTCCCAGTACCCGGCTTCCTGTATTTGTATTCACGCTGTCCATAACTCGGTACGCTCGCAGAAAGGCCTGCTCCGCATTTTCCAACTGACCCGCCGCCAGCGCGCAGGAGCCGTAACGGCAATTATTCAATACATAATTTTTATTGGGCTTGTGAATCAGCGGTGCCAAGTCCTCCGCCGCAGGCCCATATTGGCCGGTGTAATAAAGCGTCACCGCATCGCGCACGCGGGCTGATGTTTCACTGCATGCCGGCAAAAACAGCGTGCACGCTAGCAGCATCAGCATGACACACTGCATTTGCCTCCGCGACCTCACTGTTTTTTTTTCGTTGATCATAACGTCACAATTCTCCAGGCCCGGCCAATCAACCCTAATATATAGGCGTGACAGAGCACTAGTCCAGAAAGCCGCTATGGACCGCTTTTTTCGTTTCATAACTCCCCTCCCAGATAATCTGCCCCGTATGAATATCAGTCAGGAAAAACGTACACAGATAATACGCACTGCGATATTCCGGCGACACCTTGTTGTCCGAATAAAATGTCGCCTGCAACGCATAGCCCGGCTGTAGGCGACTCGCATTTGGCCCCAGGTGCGCCGAACCGGTTTGTTCCTGCGCCGCCAACCTCTCATACGTGGCCTTATTCAGCACGAAAACAAATTCCCGCCGCAAGGATTCATGCGCCGTTAACAGCGCCCGCACCCGATGTAAAAATATATCCCCTTCATGGCGCGGAATAATTTGATCGGTTTTATTTTTCAGTGCTGTTAGCACAATCGTCATCGGCCCGTGCTCAGTGATCTGCGCAATAACCGGGTCTGAGGCTATTGCCGCTGCCATTTTATCTGTCATCACGACCAGATCATGCGAATCCAGAAATGTATTTCGCATTTCCGGATTCAACGCCGATTGGCTACACCCGCCCAACCCCAGCAGAAACATCCACACCGCAAGCAGGCCCAAAACCCGCATTCGACAGCCCTCAAGGCCTCGTGCTTCGCAAAGACTTAACATCTTTCCATTCCGCCTGCTTTAGCTTGGAACCCGCTGCACCTCCGTTAAATCAATACAGATTCAGCGTGCGCGTTTCGTAATGCCCTTCCCATACCACTTCACCGGTTTGCAGATTCACCAGTTGGAATGTGCACAGGTAATAAGTCGTGGCGGAATTCGGCAAATCATAAAAAACGCCCTTCAGCGCATACTGCGGAATCATACGGCTATTCTGCGGTACCTGTCCGCGGCTGGATTGTTCAAATGCATCTCCGCC
>JAJYPG010000340.1 GCA_021795535.1 Planctomycetota bacterium | reverse complement strand
ATTTTATATCCGCGTGGGTAAATGCCTGCCGGTATCATGTACCGAAATTGTTGTGGACTTCAAAAAGCCGCCCCAGCGCGTTTTTCGCGAGGCCAATATTGGGCGCAGTAATCATTTGCGATTCCGGGTCAGCCCTGAAGTGGTTTTGGCCATGGGCGTGCGGGTAAAAAAAATCGGCGAGGCACTTGCGGGAACCGGCGTGGAACTCATTGCCCAACGACACCCACATGATGAAATGGAACCCTATGAGCGGCTTTTGCTGGATGCGGCCAGTGGAAAAGCGGATTTTTTCGCCCGGGAAGATCAGGTCGAAGAAGCATGGCGGATCGTGGATCCAATATTGGGCGACGCCACGCCGGTTCATATCTACGCTCCGGATACCTGGGGGCCGACGGAAGCCCAATCACTGCTCTCCGATGGCGTGGTTTGGCGCGATCCGCGCGATGAGCCGGTAGACCCCGATGCGTGAGGCTGCAAATTGTTCCACGATGGCGGTGCCAATTCCTCATCGAATGGCATGACTTGACCTGGAAAGTTTCCTTGGAATTCGCGCAGTGATAGAATATGGAAATCGGTTGCATGATTAAGTCGCCGATCTTCATTCAAACCGCCGGTGCGGCTGGAATAAAAATCGGCCTTTTGAAAAGGTGATTCATGAACGCTGACAACAAAACATTGCCCACGGGCGCACTACATAATCTAGGCCAGAGTTTGTGGCTGGATAACATCACGCGAAAATTGCTCACCAGCGGCACGCTCAAACGCTACATCAGCGACCTGTCGGTTACGGGCCTTACCAGTAACCCGACCATTTTCGATCACGCCATCAGCAAATCTGATTTTTATGATAGCGCGATTCGTTCTCTGCATGATGCCGGAACCACTTCACCTGAAGCGATTTTCTTCAATTTGGCCATTGAAGATTTGCAACATGCCGCGGATTTGTTTCGTCCCGTTTATGATCAGACGCGTGGTGTGGACGGTTTTGTGTCTTTGGAGGTTTCTCCGCTTTTGGCCTACGACACCGCCAATACGCTCGCTGCCGCAAAACAGCTTTTCAACCGGGCAAAACGCCCTAATTTGTTTATTAAAATTCCCGGTACCAACGAAGGACTGCCGGCCATTGAAGAAGCCATTTTTAGCGGCATACCGGTGAATGTCACGCTGTTGTTCTCCGCCGAGCAGTATCTTGCGGCCGCCGACGCATATACGCGCGGTATCCTGCTACGTATTGCTGCCAAGCTTGATCCTCGGGTGGCGTCCGTGGCATCGATATTTATCAGCCGATGGGACAAGGCGATCATGGGCAAGGTGCCCGATTCTCTGCGTAACAAATTGGGCGTTGCGGTGGGATATAAAACGTACAGGGCTTACCGTGATCTCCTGGCCGGCGAACGCTGGAAAAAACTGCTCGCCGCCGGAGCCATGCCGCAGCGATTGCTTTGGGCCAGTACCGGAACCAAAGACCCCGCCGCGCCAGATACCTTTTATATCACAGCTTTGGCGGCACCGGATACCGTTAACACCATGCCGGAGGAAACGCTCCTGGCGTTTGCCGATCACGGCAAAGTTGGTTCAGCCATGGGAACGGATGTTACCGATGCCGACTCGATCCTTCGGCAGGTCGCCCAAGCCGGCTTTACCGTCGATAAACTTGGTGCGCAACTTCAGAAAGAGGGAGCTGAATCTTTCGTAAAATCATGGAATGACCTGCTGACGGTTGTTGGCCGCAAGAGTTCCGCACTTGCGGCTGCGGCATCCTGAAATTCAATGTGTAACTTTTGATGGAGTCAATAGATGTCCGCATCAAGCGCACCGGCCGTTGAAACAAAAATGGCAACCCGTTTGACCAGCCGTCCCGCATTTCAATCGCTGACGAAGCATTTTGAAATCGCCAGCGGCCTGCATCTTCGGGACCTCTTCGCAATTGATCCGAAACGCGCCGAAAGATTCAATGTGGAGGCGGCGGGCCTCTTTTTGGATTTTTCAAAAAATCGGATTACCGACGAGACCTTCACGCTGCTGTCGGAACTGGCTCGGCAATCCGGCGTGCAGGAACACATTGCTGCGATGTTCGCGGGCGATAAAATTAATATTACGGAAAATCGTTCGGTGCTGCATGTGGCCCTGCGCTCGGCGCGCACAGATACGTACAATGTCGAGGGACATAATGTTGTGCCGGAGGTGCATGAGGTGCTGGATCGTATGGCGGCATTTGCCAGCCGGGTGCGATCGGGTGAATGGAAAGGCTTCACCGGAAAACCGATACGTAATGTTGTGAATATTGGCATTGGCGGATCGGATTTGGGACCGGTGATGGCCTATGAGGCCTTGCGGCATTATTCCCGGCGCGAATTGATATTCCGTTTTGTCTCCAATATTGATGGCACGGATTTCGCCGAAGCCACTCATGATCTCGCCCCGGATGAAACACTGTTTATTATTTCTTCCAAAACATTCACCACACTGGAAACAATGACCAACGCCCATACCGCCCGGGATTGGCTGTTGGCGGCGGCAAAGGATCCCGTGCATACAGCCAAGCATTTTGTGGCCGTTTCTACGAACGCCAAGGAAGTCACCGCGTTTGGAATTGATACGGCCAATATGTTTGGCTTCTGGGATTGGGTCGGCGGAAGATATTCCATGGATTCCGCCATTGGATTATCCACGATGCTGGCGGTGGGGCCGGAAAATTTTTCAAGAATGCTTTCCGGGTTTCGCGCCATGGATACGCATTTCCGCACCGCGCCACTGGACCATAACATGCCAGTTATCATGGGCCTTTTGTCCGTCTGGTACAACAATTTCTTCGGTGCTCAGACGGTGGCCGTATTGCCCTATGACCAATACCTCAAACGCTTCCCGGCCTATCTGCAGCAACTTACTATGGAATCCAATGGTAAGAGCATCACGCTTTCGGGCCATCGGGTGGATTACGAAACCGGGCCGATTTTCTGGGGTGAACCGGGAACCAATGGCCAACATTCCTTCTATCAACTCATCCATCAGGGCACGAAGTTAATTCCGTGTGATTTCATCGGCTTTGCCAAATCTTTGAATCCACTGGGAAATCATCATGATCTGCTGATGGCCAATGTTTTCGCGCAGGCGGAGGCACTCGCTT
>JAJYPG010000339.1 GCA_021795535.1 Planctomycetota bacterium | reverse complement strand
CCGCCAATGTGTACGCGGATGGTCGGGCCGAGGAAGTCTGGGGGGAGTTGCTTGCACCGCGACGCCGAGGTGATTACGTTCTGGCAACCAAAGTATTCTTTCCGATGGGGCCTGGCCCGAATGACAAGGGCTTGTCGCGCAAGCATATTTTTGAGCAGTGCCACGCGAGCCTGAAGCGATTGCGGACTGATTATATCGATTTATATCAATGTCACCGTTACTCCGTTGGCGGCATTGACGAAGGGCTTCCCGTTGAAGAGACCATCCGTGCCATGGATGACCTGATTCATCAGGGCAAGGTGCTTTACTGGGGCTTTTCCGAATGGCCTGTGGAAAAAGTTGTTGAGACGCTGGCCTTATGCTCCGACCGGTATTACAAGCCCAAAAGCAGCCAGTCGCGTTATAGCGCCATTCAGCGACAGTGGGAGGAACGGCTTTTTCCGTTGTGCCACGCGGCGGGAATCGGCCAGGTGGTTTTTTCGCCGCTGGCCCAGGGAATTTTGTCCGGTAAATACCAGCCCGGTCAGCCGCTGCCACCCGACAGCCGGGCGGCGGATCATCGACAGAATCAGTTTATAAAGAGAAACGTGGAAAACCAGGAGTTGCTCGCACGGGTTCAAAAACTCGTGCCGATCGCGGCGGAACTCAAGCTCACAATGTCGCAATTGGCTCTGGCGTGGATTCTCCATCGACCGGAAGTCACCAGTTGCATTGTCGGTGCGTCCAGGCCGGCGCAGCTTGAGGAAAATGCCGCCGCCAGCGGCGTGAAGCTTGATGACGCGACTGTCGGAAAAATCAACGACATCCTGGGATAAAGACTAATGGTCCCGCCAACCCCCGCGCCGCGTTACACTTTCTGATCATTGTTCATTGCGGTATGGATGCCGCAATTCCTCCAAATATGATTGGGATGATTGAATTAATTAAGTCGGGATTGGTATTTGCCGCGACGCCTTACACCCGTTTGCCTGAAGATTCCCTTTTATAAAGTCAAGCACCAGTGGCCCGATTTTCTCTGGAGATTCCTCGTGCGGCAGGTGGGATAGTTCCGGCATGGGGGCGTAAATTGCCTGTGGCAGCAGTTCGCTTAAACGGCGGCCCGCATCCGGCGGCAGGAGGCGGTCTTGTTCGCCCCAGACAATAAGCGTCTGATGGCACATATTTGCCGCGTTGTGCAAATGCTGTTGCACCTCGGCGTCACGCCGTGGCAAATGACGAATGACGTCCATTAATTTCAACCGATTTTCGCGCAGCACCATGTTTTGCTGATAGACCGCCAAAAGTTCGGGATCAACGCGTGCGGGATTGACATATCCAATGCTGGTCACACCAGCAACCAGGTTTTGTAGCGGAAGCATGCTCATTACCAATTCGCCAACAATTGGAATACTTACCAGACGGTAGAAACTCGGTAGAGGCTGCGGAAAAATGGCGGGGTTGAAAACAACCACGCTGTCAAACAGTTCGGGATACATCATGGCCGCCAGCAGACTCATGCCCCCGCCCAGGCTTGATCCGCCAATATTCAGACGGCTGATTCCCAAAGCGTGTGCCGCCCGTGCCGCTGTTCTGGCGAGCAGGGCAATGGACAAGCCACCGCCGGGCCATCCGATATCATGGGCAAAACCGTTGTAATCAAGCAGAATCAAATCCATCTCGTCAATTAAATATTCCGCCAGGCCGCGGAACGAGGCTATATGCAACCCCAGTCCATGAAGCAGCAGCAGCGGCGGATATTTTTGAGTATGCGTGTGTGTGGCTTTCTGGCTGCGCAAAATTTTGAAGGCAATGTGCCGGCCATCCGCCTCCACCGCATAAGTTATGTGATTTGAAACGGCTGGACGCAGAGAAAAATCAAAATGTTTTGCATATACAAACGGTGGCTTTGGTATAAAAAGCGGCATTGGAAGAATGGTTCTGGATGGTGGCATGGTGTATCGTCCGGTTCATCGGTGTGTCTGATTCGCGGCCTGCATTTCTGGAAAATCCACTGCCAATTCACGGCAAAATCTGGCCCGATGGCGAGCTTTCATATTCCGGCGAGTTCTCCAGCTTCTCCGTAAATGGCGAACAATTGCCGAGGTTGTGGGGGGCGTTCAATTGTGCATTGGAATCATCAAGCAGCATAACTCTATTTTTCCGATCTCACTTCAGCATTGCAAGCTGGCTTATTATACCGGTGGATGCCATCGCACCAAAACGAGGTCAAGTAAAAAAACCGCGGGTAAAAATGCGTGTCACGGAATTGATTCATAAACCACACTTGCCACTTATGGCAAGCCATGGGCTATGTGCGAATAACCTGGCGATTGTGTAAGTGGCCAATGTTTATATTCTTTGCCAGGGAATCATTTCTCCATTGATCGCTGGTTATCGATCATTGATCGTATCTTTTTCGCCCGCTAAGGCCGCCTGAACAAGTTCCGCGGTTCGCGCCAAATACAGAGCACTTTTGCCAAATCCCTCCAATGCGCCCGCCTTTATCGCCGCCAACTGGGCGTCGGGGTGATTGCTGACCAGCATCAGCGGCGGACATTTTGGATCAGCCTTAAGTTGCACAATTAGATCCACTCCGGACGCCCCATCGCCATCCAGTATCCGGTTGACAAGTACCAGATCATACGACTGCCGGTCCAGCAAGGCTGTGGCTTGGCCCCGCGATCCTGCCGCATCCACGGTTGCTCCGGTAAGTTTGTAAATAAAGTCCGTAATCGCGGCATGATCAAAGCCGCACTGTCCGACATCCAGTACGCGCGGTGTTTTTTTCATAACAGATTTTCCTTTTCATTTAATTCATGCACCGGGCGACACCGCGCTGCCGGGCACGAATGGCAGCGCCACCACTGCCGCCCGCGTTTTGCCGCCGCTGGTGTAGACTTCAAAATTTCGGCCAATCTGACTATGGCGACTTTCCACGTATGCCAGGGAAATGGGTGTGTTGCCCAGCAGGGGCGACATGCAACTGCTGGTTACCAGGCCGGCCTGCTGGTCTGCCACCCGCAGGTCCGCACCGGATATTGGCGGCGCATCACCATCAATTTTTAACCCCACAATGGACCGCGCGGCGATCTTGCGCACATGCATACGGGCCACCACTTCCTGCCCAAGGTAGCACCCTTTTTGCACATGTACTCCGCG
>JAJYPG010000338.1 GCA_021795535.1 Planctomycetota bacterium | reverse complement strand
GCGGTATTGATTGACTGTCTGATCGGCCACCGACGGAAAAAATGGCTGCGCCCGGCAAAATAACCGGTTGATGATTTTGCCGACGCTGCTGCCCCAGGAAGATCATTTTGCCGTCGTCCCGCCATTGCAAGGCCACTCCGGCCCGACTTGGTAACGCCATTTGCGCCACAACGCCGCCCGCTTCCAGTGACAGCCCGCCTAGCACGTCAACCCGCGCCGGAGCTGTACATATCGTTGCAACACCGTGGTTCTGGCTTGCCGCGACGGATTTAATTTGCCGTGTTAAACGGTCTGTAAGTGAGCCATCGATCTTCATAAATATCAATAATAGGCGATGGTTTACCGATGGCCAAACAAAGGCGATATTTTCCCACCTTTGACCTTAGCCGCCGCGCTCCGATATAATCATTGAAAGATTGTGAATTGTTTCACTGACGATGGACATACGTGAATGGTAAATGTGCTGACAACGACTCTGGCGTCCTCCCATGTAGCGTTTTATAGCGGATGGGCGCTGCTGGGGATTCTTTTTCTCATCGGCTTGGCATTTGGAATCGGCAATGTGGTTCTGTCCCATACGCTGGGGCCGGCACGCAAAGGGCTGGTGAAGGATTCAACGTATGAATCAGGTGTTGATCCGCTGGGAAGCACCAAAGAGCGTTTCAATGTCCGCTTTTATCTCGTTGCGATGATATTTCTGGTATTCGATGTTGAAGTGCTGTTTATCATCCCCTGGCTTTACGTTTTCAATAACCAGCGCCACCCCTGGGTCGTATTACCACTGGGCGCGCTGTTTGTCAGTATTTTAGTTTTTACATTAATTCTGCTGGTTGCCTACGTGTATGCCTGGGGTAAGGGCGTATTTCAATGGGATTAAGGCAAAAAACCGGACAGGATGGAGTTTATAATGTCAATTGAACCAACAACATTGCCGGATAATTTTCTCACACTTAACTTGAAGAAAGTGGTCAATTGGTGTCGGCGTTCCAGCGTGTGGCCACTGCCGTTTGCCACGGCTTGCTGCGGTATTGAGCTTATGGCCACAGCAAGCAGCCGGTATGATCTGGCCCGCTTTGGTGCGGAAGTCATGCGGTTTTCGCCCCGCCAGGCTGATTTACTAATTGTTGCCGGGCGGATCAGTTTTAAGATGGTTCCCGTTCTGCATCGCATTTACCTGCAAATGGCCGAGCCCAAATGGGTTATCAGTATGGGGGCCTGCGCCAGCACGGGTGGGGTGTTTGATAATTACGCCACCGTACAGGGCATTGACCAGTTTATGCCGGTGGATGTTTATGTGCCCGGCTGTCCGCCACGGCCAGAAACTCTCATTGAGGGGATCATGGCCATTCAGCGGATTATCGACCAGGATGGACTTCCCGCGTCCAAACGTCAACCATTGAAAATTTCCATTCCGCCGACGTATAAACCCGCTCCGCAGCCGCAAATTGAACTCGGACCACGTCTGACTGCGGCAATGCGATAAAGCGGGCATATTGGAAGCGGTACGGAAAGATATTACATCCCGTAAAGGCTTGTGCGCTTGGCTCAATACCGGGATGATCCAAGGAGCTGCATTTTGACCCCTGAGGCAGGTGGATCGTTGGCAGATGATCTGGCGTTGATGCGGGCTGTCGCATCGCGCGACCGTTCCGCACTGAATACGCTTTACGATAAATATTCTGGAACGCTTCTGACGCTTTGCTCCCGACTGCTCGCTGATCGCAGCGAGGCCGAGGACCTGCTGATTGACGTGTTTTGGGAAGTATGGAATCGGGCGGATCGGTATGATCCGGCGCGCGCGGCGCCGCTGACTTATCTGGTCATGTTATGCCGCAGTCGGGCGATAGATCGGCACCGCAGTGCCAATGCCGTAAAGAAAATGCCCCCCGGTCCGCAGATTTCCGTTGAATCTGCAGCCGATAAAGGACTGGATATTCCCGATCGCGGTACGCCTGTGGATTATGCGGACCTCGCTGAAAGACAGGAAAAGGTTCGGGCAGGCGTCCGGCAATTAAGTGCGCCGCAGCGTCAAACACTGGAATTGGCGTTTTTTGAGGGACTTAGCCATACCGAAATTGCCGAGAAAACCAATATCCCGCTCGGCACGGTCAAGAGCCATATTCGCTTGGGTTTAATCCGCCTGCGCGAGATTTTGCGTAATGTAGGTGTAGATGCGGAGTCAACACTGTGAATTGCCGTGAGGCCCAAGACGTGATCCCCCTTCAAGCTGCCGGAGCTGCAGTGCCGGAGGAAAGTGCGCATCTGGAAGCGCACCTTCAAAATTGTCCGCACTGCCGGGAACTAATGGGTGATTTCACCGAAATCGCCGCCCATTTGGCAATCGCGGTCAACCCAACGCCCGTTCCCGGTGTCCTGCGTGAGGCACTGGAACGCCGTATTGATCAGTCCATAACTCCTGCATCTCTTAAAATTCCCCCGCAGAATTCACGAATGGGTTTTATTCTGGCCATGGCGGCAAGTATCGCGCTGCTGATCGCCATGGGGATGAGCTTATACATTCAACATCTTCAGAAAACTGAAATTAATGGCCTGCACCAACTCCTTGCGTTTAGTGAAGACCAGAATCGGAAGGTTATTGCCCATGAGGCAACGGTTGTAACGGACTGGGAAAATCGTGTACAGCGGCTAGAGAGCCGGGTGCAGCAGGCCAACGAGGTTATTAATATGCTCAAGGTTCCCCACCTGCAAATCGCGTCACTTGAAGGGGCTGGTAAGCAACCTTCGGCTTTTGGCCGATTGTTCTGGGATAAGCACGCAAAAATATGGAAATTCTGTGCTGCGGATTTAAAGCAACTCCATTCGGATAAAACGTATGAACTCTGGTGGATTACCCCGGCGAGCAAAAAAATTCCGGCCGGAACTTTTAACGTCGACGACACTGGTTTTGTCATGTTCACTCCGACAATTCCCGCCGGGATGAAGCTTTCTCATGCCTTGACCGCCGCTGTTACCATTGAACCGGCCGGCGGAGACTTGCAGCCGCAAGGACCCGTTGAATTGATCGGGAAATTGTAACGTGTGCTCTGTCACGGCCGCTAATTAGGATTCATTGCGTCGCAACCCGGCGATTACTCGGACAGGCTCCCAGAGCACTGTGGTGGTAACCCAATACTGTCCGGAGAAAAG
>JAJYPG010000337.1 GCA_021795535.1 Planctomycetota bacterium | reverse complement strand
CCAGTCAACATATTCCCGGGAGTATTCCCCAACACCCATGCACACGGACGTAAGACACAATGCGATCCGGAGCTATCAATTACTAAATGGCTTAGAACCTTGCCGCCCCATACCGCGGTATTTTGCGGTTGCGATTACTGGGCCGGGTTCCTGCTGCGCGCCGCCGAGGACGCGCATCTGCAAGTCCCGGATCATATCGCGGTACTGGGGGTCGATGATGACATTCTCTTCTGCCAACTTTCTGATCCGCAACTGTCAAGCATTGCGACCCGTGATGACCGAATAGGCTGGCGGGCGGCCAAAATTCTCGATGCTATGCTCGCGGGCGGCGCCGCGCCAAGGGAGCCGGAATTGCTGGCGCCGTTCGGGGTAACCGAGCGGCAATCTTCGGATAATACCGCCGTCGTGGACGCGGATGTCCGCGCGGCGTTGGACTACATCAAGAAACACGCGGCGGAATACCTGAGTGTCAAAGCCCTGATGCCGCATTTATCGGTAAATCGGCGTACTTTGGAAATGAAATTTCAACGGATGCTGGGCCACTCGCCGGCGGAGGAAATTCACCGCGTGCGATTGGAACATCTGAAAACCCTGCTCCGTACTGATCTGTCCATCGGCCAAATTGTTCGGCGCATGGATTATTCATCATCGCAATACCTGGCTCGCACTTTCAAGCGCGATACCGGAATGAGCCCGACTGAATATCGCAGGAAGATGGTTCGCGGAGCGTAGCACATCCGGAAAACAAAGGTGTCGGGTACGGTTGTTCTTTTCCGCTGCAACTATTTTACCGCCGCCGGCTTTGTGAAGTTTCCTCGCACGGCTGCGGGGCGCGAAAATATTGTCCCCGCACTTTCGGTTTTAATGTTTCCTTAATCTTAGTGTTGTATGGTTTCGTTCCTGGAGCCTGTCCGAGTAATCGCCGAGTTGCGACGGCCATTACTCGGACAGGCTCCAAGGGCATGGATGCCGCTTTTCGCCGCTTTGTTTCAAAGCGGCCGGTATCACGTTTGTGCATCGCACACGGCAAAAAAGCCGCTTGAACATCGAAGGGAATCGCTCTATGGTACCATCCGTCACCGTTCTAGCAGTCACTGATTGGATCAAATTTTTCGGCCACTTTCATCCCCTGCTTGTGCACCTTCCCATCGGCTTTCTGGTGCTGCTGGGGGCCATGGAAGTAACCGGACGATTCAGAAAATTTCAACACATTACCGCGGCGCGCGGTTTTATACTCGCGCTGCTGTCCATCTCGGTCACTTTTACCATTGTCTGTGACTGGCTGCTGGCCAGTGGCGGCGGCTACGGCCATCGCGTTTTGTTCTATCACCGCTGGCTGGGAACCAGCGTTGGGGTTTTAAGCATCATACTGCTGGTGAAAAAAAGGTGTCAGGTATGAACGGCACTTCCTTAAGGATCACGATCATGCGGCAATAATTTAATAGCGGCAAAATCGAATTAATATTTGCCGGCTGGTACGTTATAATCATTCGTCATGGAAGACCCAGCGGGCGCACAAATACCGGATCAATACCCAATCTCAGAATTGACGCCTGGCAGACCCCGCCGGGGCAATCATCGTGGCAGCTTGGGACTGTTGATCGCATTTCGAACGGCACGCGGCATTGCCGCCGGGATGATGAGTGTGGCGTTGCCCTACCTGGTGCTTAACACACTGCACGAAAGTTCGCTTGCCCTGGGAGCAATTTATGTGGTAGGCGTCATATCAACAGCGGTTCTGGGGGTGGGAGCCGGTCATATATCCGATAGTTGGAATCACAAAGGCGCCTTGCTGGTCACGGGGGCCATGGTTCCTGTCAGTGCGTTGATGGTATATATCAATCAAAGCTTCCCCATGTTGCTGGCGGCCTCAACTATCGGTGGATTTGCAGCCATGGGTTCACTGGTGGGCGGCGGGGTTGGCGGTGCGGCGCAACCGGTGCAGGGGTCTGTGATCGCCCGTCTTTCCACCAATGAGAATCGGACCACCTATTATTCCGTGCTGGCCTTTCTAAGCGGAATGGCCGGGGCCGGCGGCGCGATGCTGGTGCATTATTTTTCAACACGCCATACCTTTCTTGTAGCGGCCATTATTTCAGCAGCGGGCACAGGATTGCTTTTCTTTATTACCATTCCGGAATACGCCGTAACAAGCGTGCAGCGCAAGCAATCCAACCGGGCCATTCGGCATTTCAGTATTACCGGAGCGCTGAACGGATTGAGCCAGGGGCTGATTACGCCTTTTCTGATTCCATTTTTTGTACTGGTCTACCACTTGTCAAAATCGCGTATGGCCGTTTACACCGCGATTGGCAGTGTTCTGGGATCTATTGCGCTGTTGACGGCGCCGGCACTGGAACGGCGGCTGGGGTTTGTCCGCAGCATCACGTTCACCCGGGCGCTGGGCACGGCCCTGCTGCTGGTGATGGCGATGTGGCATAACCTATGGCTGGGCGTGGCTATTTATCTTATAACGCCGGCCTTGCGAATTGCCGCGCTGCCCGCACAACAATCCGCGATCATTAATCGTGTGGAAGACCGGAGCATGGGCCGTGCCTTGGCGATCAATCAGGTAACGCGGCTTTCGGGTGCGTCGGCGGCAATGATCTGCACGGGCGTGTTATTTGACATTTCGGAACTTGAGATGCCATTTTTTTTATATGCGGGCGTAATGGCGGTCAATATTTATCTCTACTATCACTTCTTCGGACATGACGGACAAAATGGAAGAACCGCGCCGGCAACAGAAACAAAAGGACCATTATCTCCGCCGAATATATGACTCCCGCGGAACCGTTGCGAAGATGCATTCCGCTAACCTGACTTCTCCCTGGTTTTTCAAAAAAGCCTGAAAACCAAGGTCCCCCGTGTCCCCAAAGACCTTAACGCCGTTCTCAGTGAACTGGGGTTGCTGGAACTCTTTACCCAGCCGCCGGCTTGGGCGCCGGGCTGAATGTAGCAAGTGCATTACCGCGGCGAAGCCGTAAATCAACGATTTTCGCTCACGACAGGGGGAAGTTAGGTTAGTCCGGGCAAATGTGCAATTCGCCGCAGGTTTCTCCGCATAGAAATCGGCAAAACGATGGAGCGATCACGGTATGAGTGTCATCGGGTGCATCATCCGCAAGCGGGACGCTGAATGACTCAATGTGG
>JAJYPG010000336.1 GCA_021795535.1 Planctomycetota bacterium | reverse complement strand
ATCTAAACACCGCCCCAAACACTTTTACAAAACACGCGACCGCCAACGCGCCCACCACGGTTAGCGCTCCGGCCCCTAATGCCACCGCTGCCCACCCGCACACAGCCACATTCGCTGCCGGTCTGATCAATCCAAGATACACCAGTAGTTCGCTGATAAATCCATTCAGCGGCGGCAATCCACAGATGGCAATGGCTCCGATCATGAATAGCCCCGCACTCCATGGCATGCGCTTAGCCAGCCCGCCGAACGAATCGATATCCCGCGTATCTGTGGCATGAACCACCGATCCAGCGGAAAAAAACAGCAGCGATTTAAATAAACCGTGATTCCAGACGTGCAACAGGCACCCCGCAATGCCCAAGACCACCCACACCGGCCTATGGGCCGCCAGGCCAATAAGAGCCAGCCCCAATCCCATGAGAATAATACCGATGTTTTCAATGCTGTGATATGCCAGCAGACGCTTG
Organism: Planctomycetota bacterium; assembly: GCA_021795535.1. The sequence goes on along the minus strand of JAJYPG010000336.1, from coordinate 2,691 downwards.
ATGTCATGTTGTCCCAGCGCGAACATCACGCCCAGCAGCGCGTTGGTCGCACCGAGCGTCAAAATAAGCACGCCCCATACCGCAGGCGGATTGGGAAGCAGCGTTAATATCCGCAGCAGACCATAAATGCCGATTTTTATTAAAACGCCGGAAAGCAAAGCGGAAATATGGCTCGGTGCGTTTGCATGCGCGCCAGGCAGCCAGAAATGCAGCGGCATAATCCCGGCCTTAAGTCCAAACCCGATCAGCGCCAAAAGAAAAATCGCAGTCTCGATACCCAGACCGGCTGCGACCGGAATTGGCAACAGCAGAAATGTTCCGGATGCGTCATGCAGCAATGCAAACATCGCAAACAATGCCAGCGTGCCAATATGCGTAGCCACAAAATACACCCATGCCGCCTGCCGACATTCGGGCTTGTGATCTTCGGTGGCGATCAGAAAATAACTTGTCAGGGCCATAATTTCCCACGCCAGCAGAAAAGCCAGGGCATCATACGCCAGCGTCACGACAACCATCGACGCGATCAGCAATCCATAAAGAAAGCGCAATTTCCGTCCGGTTGTCGGATGTTCCGCCTGCCGCCAATAGCCGTGCCCATATACCGAACCTGTCGCAGCCATTAAAAAAATCAGCACGGTAAAAAATGCGGTCAGAGAATCCATCCGCAAATGCAGCGGTAAACCAGGCCATATTCCCGGAAGCCGAGCCATCGAAACCCGCCCGGTTACTAACGCCACAAATCCGCCGACCAGACCAATGATCGAGCCGGAAACGGTCAGAACTGTGGCGATGGATTGTCCCCAGGAATCGCGGCGCTGCGCCATCAACCCCGGCACGCCGCTGATCGCAATCAGGGCGAGAGCCAAAAGCGTCAGGGACATTTCCATATCGGCTCCTGTTTTCGGCGGTACTACCATGCCGCCTGTTGAATCTTTCCAACCCCCGCGAGACCTTGGGCAGATCGCAACGCGCGGCCCAAGGATGGAAAATTAATCCGCTGTGGCTGTCACCTGTTGATCCACCACTGTTTTCTCCGGGCCAGACATTGCCGCTTTCGGCGGCGTTATCTCCGCTTCCGCTTTGGCCAGAGCGTTCATAATATCATCGCGTGATGCCTGCCGCATAATGGCGCTGCGGAAATTTTCATTCCGCAATACAAATCCCAGGCGCGACAGCAGGTGCAAATGCGCCCGCACGGTAGGGCTGACAAAAGTGAACAACGTGGTCACGGGCTGATGATCAATAGCGCCGAATTCCACCGGGTTTTCTAAAAAGCACAGCGCCACCAAGGGGCGCAACAAATGCAGGACAATTGGGTTGCGTACATGGGGAATAGCAATGCCGTCACCAATACCCGTAGACCCCAACGCCTCCCGCGCCAGAAGCACCTGATATAAAAATTCTCTATCCACTTCTTCCGGCAGTTTCATGACATCCACCACCGAGTGCAGGACTCCAGCTTTGTCCTGCCCACCGATGCGATAATGTACCCCTCCCGCCCGCAATGCTTCAGTTAATGACGGCGGAGGTGAATCACCCCCTTCCGGCTCTTGGAATATTTCCGGCGAAACATTAAGCCGTCTGGAGGTGGCCCATTCCAGCAGCTCCGCCCGGTTAAAGCGATACTGGTCATTAACCTGATAAGCGGGGATGGCTCCATCCTTAATCCATCGGTAAATGCTCTTTTCAGAAACACTTAGCAACCGTGCGGCGTCTTTGACAGTCAACTTCACGACCTGTGCCTCCTTGCGACAACAATGCTCATTATAATCGTTTTGTCCAAAAAAGTCTAAAGTAAAGAAACATTGTATTGTACGGGATATAAAAAACTGGTCGTTGCCAGCAATTTTCCACACCCAATTTAACGCTTTTGCGAACAATTTTTTGGTTATGATTAAAGTGGCGATAATCCGGACATTGCTGTTGTGCCACTCTCGTCACAACGTTCAGCTTGCTGTGTCAATTTTGTCATAGGGCAATATTTAAAACTTGAAAAATGGCGTAAAAAAACGTTGATTTTAATGAGATCGGCCGATAATGCTTTAGCTTCGGCACGCGGATTGCATAGCTTAGTGGAGTGAGTGCTGGCGCGGTGCCTAGCTTGGACCAAAGATCGCAATGGTGCCAATGTGACAAATAGGCCATCGGCGGGTGCCTGATATTGGCCGCCCGGGGTTGTTTAACCTCCCGGATAAGTGGCGATGCGGCGGAAGAAAACGGAGCTGTTTTAATGACTCGGGCAACGTCACGACCGCAACATCCCCAGCCTGATCCTGTGCCAGAGGAAAATATCGCGCAAAGCGGGGAATTGCCTGCGTGGTTGGATAGAGGCTCGCCGTGGATTGCATCAGCGCTGCTGCATCTAGGGCTATTTGTCTTGATATTTTTCGCTTTTGAAGCTCTACATTCGGTTATCACCCGCACGCGCCATCCGATTATTGTTCCGCAAGCATGGAATCAGCATTTTTCAACTCATCCGGGTGGAAATCCCAATTCTGGCCAAAACCATAACCCATTGCAAAAGACTCGACAAAATATCAAGCATATCCTTTCGCATTATGCCAGCACCAATCAAACTTCGGTATCAGCGGTCCTAAATTCTTCCGCTAACAAGGCGCTAAACTTTATTGCCGTTGGACCGCATGGTGGTGCCTCGGGCGGACCGCTGGCGAGCTTCGGCATTCCCGG
>JAJYPG010000335.1 GCA_021795535.1 Planctomycetota bacterium | reverse complement strand
TATATTCCGGATGTCGCAACCGATCCACGAATTATTTACCGCGATGATGGTCGCCGGGAAGGAATTGTTTCCGTGCTTTGCACGGCCTTAATTTATAAAGACCGCCCCATGGGCGTTTTGCGCGTTTATTCCGCGGAACGCAAGGAATTTTCTGATTTTGAAGTTAAACTGCTGCAATCCATTTCTGGCCAGGCCGCCGCAGCCATTGAAAACGCCCGACTCCAGCAGGAAACCGTCGAAAAAGAACGCCTCCAGCGGCAGGTGCAAATTGCCGCGGAGGTCCAGCGCCGCATGATTCCCGCCGGGGCACCAGTTGTCCCCGGCTTTGACATCGCAGCGCTCTATGCCCCCTGCTTTGAACTCGGCGGAGATTTTTACGACTTCATCGAATTTGGCACATCCACACTGGGCATTGCTGTGGCGGACGTTGTGGGAAAGGGCCTGCCCGCATCACTGTTAATGGCCTCCGTGCGAGCAGCCATCCGCGCGTATGCCAATGATATTTATGATCTTGATGAAATTATCGCCCGCGTCAACCGGGCCATGGTTGCCGACACGCGCAGCAATGAATTTATTACCCTCTGGTATGGCACCTTGAATTATGCCCGGCGGCAACTGACCTATTGCGCCGCCGGACATGACCCGGCACTGCTGGTGCGCGATGGAAAAATCCAGGAACTCTCGGCTGGCGGTATGGTGCTTGGTGTAGACCCATCCGAGCGCTACGTCAAGGAAGTTTTGCAACTGCAACCGGGCGATCTAATTTTCATTTACACCGATGGCTTGAGCGACGCGGTAAGCTTCAGCGGCGAGAAATTCGGTAAAGCCCGAGTGCGTGAAACACTTCTGCGGTACCGGGAATGTACCGCCGAACAAATTTGCCAGAACATGATCTGGGAGACCCGCCGCTTCGTGGGCCTCAACCGCCGCACCGACGACACCACCCTCGTAGCTCTGCGGGTCACGCAGTAACAAACGTAATTTGTCCGTTGTTTCCTGTGAAAGAATTGGAAACTATCTGGAGTATGTCTTGAACTCAGACGCGCCACAGCATTTCTTATATTTTCGGCCAGAGTTGCATGGGCATGGCCTGTTGCGCCCCGGCGGCTTGCCGAGGCTATCAGTTTGCCGCAATGAGCCGGTGGTAATCATTTGCATAATATCAGCTGGGGCGCGTCCGTTTTTGAGAAGTTGAGACATAACTTCCATATATGGTCGAATATGATGCAGAAAGTGCTTATAACCCGCACAGAGATAATTTAATCCCGGTTCGCCATCGGGTGTACGGATAAAGCGATTTTTGGGGCACTCTCCATTGCACGCGAATTTTACATCGCATCGGCGGCAATATTCCGGAAGCGATGTCTGCTTATCGCTACCAAAAGCCTGTTGTGCCGGCGAATCGACAAGCACATCCAGTGCGGTATCGTTAATATTCCCCAGGCGATATTCCGGCGCGACAAAATGATCACAGGAGTACAGATCGCCGGTATGCTCGATGGCCAATGCCCGTCCGCAGGTTTCAGCAAATACACATAACGTCGAACCGTACCCCGCCCAGATTCCCAGTTGAACATCAAAAGTCTGGACGTAAATACGTCCTACATCGCGACGAATCCAATGATCGAAAATGTCGGACAGAAATTTGCCGAATTGCAGCGGTTCTACCGACCATGGCGCCACGGCCGATTCCGGCTGCAGAATGTTCAGCGGCCCGCCATCCGTCGGGTGGCTCTCTGATCCGCCGATGCGTTCAACCAGCGGAATAAACTGCATAAATCCGCTTCCGTGCTCACGCAGAAATTCATAAACCTCAACGGGATGATAGGCCAGTTCGCGATGCACCACGGTGAGCGTATTGAAGTCCACCTTATATTCTTTAAGCAGTTGCAAGCCGCGCCATACCTGGTCGAATGACGGCTTTCCGCTGCGTGTGACCCTGTAGCGATCATGCAATTCACGCGGACCATCCAGGGAAATCCCCACAAGAAAATGATTGTCAGCCAGAAATCGGCACCAGGCCGGCGTGAGCAGAGTTCCATTGGTCTGAATGGCATTGCTGACGCACTTTTCCGGCGGACAGAATCGTTTCTGCAATTCAACCACACGCTGAAAGAATTCCATTCCAAGCAATGTCGGCTCACCGCCCTGCCAGGCGAAACAAACCTCCTGCGCAGGTTCTGCCGCAATATACTGTTGAATGTAGTTTTCAAGCGTCTGCCGGTTCATGCGGAAATCAGCGGCTTTGTGGTGATCCGGAAAAAGTGTTTCCTTCTTGAGGTAAAAGCAATATTTGCAATCCAGATTACATATTGGACCAATGGGCTTGGTGAGAATGTGAAATGGCAACTTCGTGGTCATAAGCACCTAATCAATTCAGTCCGCGCAGCGGAACAAAAAACAGTGTTTTATTTCAGCTGGATACAACGCTGACGTTATTACATTCCGGATAGCTTGATTGATTGCCGGAATCAGATCGCCATACCGGTTGTCAACACACACCGCAACAAAAATGCCACCGAACCATGATTCAATCGGCTAAGAACATTCCGTCCCATTGGTACGGCTCCGCATCCGGCAAAATAACGGATTACTATACAACACGACGCACCATTGGTTATACACTATGCCAAATTCACATATTCACCTTGCCATGTCCGGGTTTGCCGACAAGCATCCGAGAACATAATAAGCTATTATACTTCAGATATGGAAAAGCTCCTTGTCATTGTTGGGTGCACGGCTGCGGGTAAATCCGAATTGGCGGAAGCATTGGCCACGCGGTGGACGCATACGGATGGTCAGCCCGCCACGATCATGGCGGTTGATTCGATGCAGGTTTATCGCGGAATGGATATTGGCACAGCCAAACCCGCCGCCAGTGCGCAAAAACGTATACCGCATACCATGATTGACGTTGCGGATCCATGGCAATCCTTTTCCGCGGCACGATTTGCCGCCATGGCGGAACCAATCATGCAGCGGCATCGCGCGGAAAATCGCCCCTTAATTCTAGTAGCCGGTACTGTACTATATCTCCGGGCGATTCTGGAGGGTTTGTTTGAAGGCCCCCCCGCAAATCCGGAAATTCGACAGGCATTGGCGGCGCAGGCGGAAAAAAACGGTTCCGCGGAACTGCACCGGCAATTAGCGCAGGTTGATCCCG
>JAJYPG010000334.1 GCA_021795535.1 Planctomycetota bacterium | reverse complement strand
CAGGTGGAATGGCGAATTCTTTTATGAAACTCTTGGGGCGATGTTGATTGTCATAAGTCTGATTCAGATTGTTCACCGCTGGGGTGCTGGACGATTTTTGGCCCAATGCACACGCACGGCGATGTCATCCGGAGCGTTGGGATTGGGCGGATAACTCATCCGCGCATGCCGTCCGCGATCATCACGCATATTCGGCCCCACGCTATACAACAGATACCCATTTTTATGGGTGAAGAAATACAACAGATGATGGGTAAATGGATCCACGGGAACGGTGGGAAAATAATGCGGAACAAGCTGAGCCAGAGCTGAAGGATAGGTATTATGCCGGGCACGATATGCCGCCAGCGCCAATGCGGTGCGTGCCAGAATCTGATGCGCACGCCCTTTGTATTCAAGCGGTAAAATCAGGGAAAAGTCCGGCGTCATCACCGCCAGCATGTTCTCCAGTGAATTGAAATGCTTGTACACCCCCCACCAGCCATGCGGGCGGGCGGCCAATATACTATCCGTCACCGCCGTCACGGCATGCAGCCGCGCCGCGTAAGCCTTTGGCCGCAGGGCGACAACAAACCGATTGATCCACTTGTTGTACCGCGCCATGGCCTGGCCAAACTGTAGCGGAATAAAGCCGCGAAATCCATCACGGTTGCGGACAATTTTATTCTGTATTTGGTACGCCCTTTGAATCATATTCAAGCCCACCAGACGCTCTCCCCAATTCATCACGCCGGCAAAACCACCCACCCGCTTTTGCTGCCGCAGCACCGCAAGATACCGCAAAAGCCGCTCTGCCGACGTGTGACCACGGGTGGCAAGTATTACAGTCAGGTTGTCGGCCATGTATTGGCCACTCGCTGCCACCAACCAGCGGATAAGGTCTGGCCGCCCCTGCTCAAGCAGCTTTGCCAAGCGATGAATGGTCAGAATATCCTGCCAGCACCCGGCGGAATCGTTATTTCCCAGCCGCTCAAGTGCATCTATTTGCAGCACATTCCACAGATTTTTGATCTCTCCAAGAGAAAGTGAATCATTTACCAGTCCCGTCTGTCGCCATGGGATGACCGGCGCATAAAACCGCGGCAACAGTGCGGCACGTTGTGCCAATGCGATCGCGTGTCCTTGCGATTTGAGCCAACGGGCAATAAGCGGATGTTCTACGGCAGTCCAAGGTTGATGAATTGAATTATAGCGATCTTCTTCTTTTCCCCGGGCGGCACCAAGGGTATAAACCAGTTTCATGCGATCAAGCCCGGTTTGCGGCTTTTTCAGATTCACTGGCGTTCCGTAGCCCGTATTTATCAGGTATTGGTCAAAATCAATCCATCGGGCGGGAAGATGAGTGGATTGTATTCCCAGGCTGTGCAGCACGTCACGCCTTTCCGCCGGTGGGCAGAAAAGTGCATGGCTGCCCAGAATTTCAAGCAAGGCCACAGCCGCATTATTTTCCGGAGTAACCCCCTTTGAGTTCATGGCATTTATTGCCGCAATGTAATTCACGGTGCCATCTTTATGCAGCGGGCCGGTGATAAAGGTGGTCGCCCGCGAGACACGATAATGCGGCGTGAAGGCCTCAACAGCCCAGTAAACCATAACACCCAGCCAAAGGACCATCCCCCCCACCCACAGCCAGCGACCAAGGCTCCAGTGTTTTAAGTCCGCCATAAATTATTCCCCGTCCCACACAATTAAACCGTCACCAGTGTAATAGAGCTATACTGCGAATGCGAGCCTGCTCCAATATGGCAATTGTGCTACTTTAGACCAGTGCAAGATTAACTTCGATATTTATATTCATTCGTGCAGGCCTGGAAACCTTCACTACAATTCTACATGGCAAATTCCACGGTTCGCACATATTTCGTTTCAAACTTGGATACGTGCGGTAAAGGTAAATAAGATATGACATCACAAATGCATTATAAGACATTTATCAATCTTGTTAGACATGATAGACACAGCATGGACATTTTTGGACAACGTTGCTATACTGGCATGGGTAGCGATACCGAAGCGAAAGGCTCCGCAATGAAATTGACCGTCCGTGATGCCGCCCGGGTTTTGAATGTTTCAGAAAAAAGCGTCTACCGCTGGATCAAACAAGGGACAATTCCCGCCTACCAAATCAACGAACAATATCGTTTTAATCGGGCTGAACTGCTGGAATGGGCCACTTCACGCAAAATTCAGGTTTCTCCGGAAATTTTTGTCGAAGATCAGTCCATGGAATCGCCGCAACCAACACTCGGTGATGCACTGCGTGATGGCGGAGTTTATTATCGCATAAGCGGCGCGGACAAGGCTCAGGTACTCCATTCCGTTGTGGAAATAATACGTCTTCCTGAAGAAGTGGACCGTGAATTTCTTTATCAGGTTCTGCTGGCACGCGAGGCGCTTGGCTCCACAGGAATTGGCGAAGGCATCGCCATTCCCCATGTCCGCAACCCGATTGTGCTGCACTTGTCCAAACCGATGGTCACACTCTGCTTCCTGGAAAAACCGATTGATTTTGGCTCGCTGGATAAACAACCCGTCAACATTCTTTTCACGCTTATAAGCCCCACCGTTCGCGCTCATCTGCAGTTGCTTTCCCGATTGGCATACGCACTGCGCGATTCAGCCTTCAAAGAAGCGGTGCTGGGACAAGCGTCACGCGATGATATTTTGGCCGCTCTACGCACCGTGGAAGATCACATCACCCCCCCGCCAAGCCCCACTCCGGCCTTGGCAAAAGTTGAAAAACAGTCTGCTTTACCCGATGGAAATAATAAAGAAGGCGTGGTATGTGGCTGACGCTGACATTGCTGGCTGCGGCGGGCTTTGCCTGCAGTGGTGCTACGGGCCTGCTGGGCCACCGCCGTGCCAATTGGGGGCATAGGTTCTCGGTGGTGGTGGCTGTGGCCGCAGCAATAGCAGGCCTGACTGCGGCAATCGTTATTCTGTTGGGCACAAAAAATAATCCGATCACGCTGTCCGCACCGCTGCCCATTATGACACTTCGTTTTCATCTTGATCCGCTGGGTGCATTTTTCCAGGTGCCTATTTTTTTAATAGGAGCCTTGGGGTCCATCTACGGGTTGGATTACTGGCGGCAAAGCAGGCATCCACGCAGCGGGCGGGGACTGCGCATCTGGTTCGGCTTGCTGATCGCCGGAATGGCGGTTCTGACGGTGGC
>JAJYPG010000333.1 GCA_021795535.1 Planctomycetota bacterium | reverse complement strand
AATAGCGCGAAGATCATGTTCCACATATTTACGGGTAAGCGCCGCGCCACCCAGAATCACAGGTGTGGATATTCCAAGGCGGTTTAATTCTATCAGGTCATCACGCATGACCAGGGTGGACTTCACCAGCAGACCGGAAAGACCTATCGCCTGGGCATCATACTTTTTGGCCGCCTCAATCACATTGGCAATCGGCTGCTTGATGCCCAGGTTGTACACGGTGTATCCATTATTCGAGACGATAATGTCCACCAGATTTTTGCCAATGTCATGAACATCACCCTTTACCGTGGCCAAAACCATGCGGCCACGGCTTTGCCCCTGCGCCTTGGGCATGTGCGGCTGAAGATAGGCCACGGCCGTTTTCATTACCTCGGCACTTTGCAGCACAAAAGGCAACTGCATCTGGCCGCTGCCAAACAGCTCCCCCACCACCTTCATGCCCGCAAGCAGATGATCGTTGATGATTGCCAGCGGGGCGTATGTTTTCATCGCCTCTTCCAGATGCTCCGGCAGTTTCTGTTTGTCCCCATCAATAATGTGCCGTTGGAGCTTTTCCTCCAGCGAAAGCATATCCAGAGCCTCGGCGGCGCGGGCCGGAGCGCCCAAGGTGCTAAGCAACCCCAGCGGATTGTACGTTTCCGTGGAACGGTCATAAATAAGGTCCATGGCCCACTGATAATGCTCCGGCTCAATTTTATTCTGTGGCAGAATTTTGCTGGAATGAACAATGGCGGAGGTCAGTCCCGCCTTCACGCATTCATTGAAAAAGGCACTGTTGATAACCAGACGCGCATAAGGATTAAGACCAAAGGAAACATTGGAAAGCCCCAGCGTGGTATGGCAATCGGGAAATTCCGCACTGATGCGGCGAATACCCTCAATGGTTTCCAACGCCAGGCGACGCACCTCTTCCTGACCGGTCACAATGGGGAAAATCAGCGGGTCAAAATAAATATCCGTCGCGGGGATGCCGTACTTATTCACCAGCATGTCATGAAGCCGCCGGGCTATGGAAAGTTTGCGGTCGGCGGTTTTACCCATCGCCTCAATTTTGTCTTCATCAATGGTGCCGGCCACCACGGCCGCGCCATAGCGCCGAAGCAGTTGGCACATTTTAGCCAGCTTTTCCTCGCCATCCTCCAAATTGATGGAGTTGACAATGCACTTTCCCGGAGCGGCCTGCAAGCCGGCTTCCACCACATCAAGCTGGGTGGAATCTATCATCAGCGGAGCGGTCACTTCCTTGGCGAAGCGGCGGATCACTTCGGTCATATCCGGCACACCTTCGCGCCCGACATAATCCACACAAACATCCACCACATGCGAACCTTCCTTAACAGCTTCGCGGCCCATGGCAACCAGCATGTCCCAGTCCTGGGCCAGCAGACAGTCCTTGAACTTTCGCGAGCCGTTGGTGTTTGTCCGCTCGCCAATAATCAAAATGGAATTATCCTGCCGCGCCGGTACGGATGAATACAGTGATGATACCGCGGCGGTTGTGCCGGTGGGCTTTTGACCAAAGGCATCGCGTTTTTTTGCGGTAAGACCCGCCACCATCCGGGCCACCGCGCCAATATGTTCCGGCGTGGTGCCGCAGCAGCCGCCAACAATATTAACGCCAAAATCAGTGACAAATTCCTTATGAGCCGCCGCCAATTCCGCGGCCCCCAGCGGGAAATGCGTCCTGCCCTCATGCAGCACAGGCAGACCGGCATTGGGCTGAATGGAAATATACCGCGCGGTAAGACGGCTAAGCGTCTCCACATGTGGCCGCATTAATTCCGGACCGGTGGCGCAGTTCATACCCAAAATATCAACGGGCAAAGCCTCCAGCGTGGTGATCACCGCTTCCATATCGGTTCCCAGCAGCATGGTGCCGACCTGCTCCATGGTCACCTGAACCATAATGGGAACACGCCGCCCCTGTTCACGCATGGCGTCCAGTGCGGCAATGACCGCAACTTTGGCCTGCAGCAGATCAAAACATGTTTCGATCAGAATGGCATCCACGCCACCTTCCAGCAGGCCACGAACCTGCTCTATATAAGAATCGTGCATGATTGGAAAAGTGGTATTGCCCAGGGTGATTGATTTGGTTCCCGGCCCTATGGAACCCGCCACAAACCGTGGTTTTTCCGGCGTTTTATGCCCATCGGCGGCGCGGCGCGCCAACTGTGCCGCGGCCCGATTTATTTCCCGGCAGCGATCCTGCAACCCGAATTCCCCCAGAGTAATTTTGCTGGCGCCAAAAGTGTCGGTTTCAACCGTGTCTGAACCGGCGGCATAATACGAGGAATGAATCCCTTCAATTATGTCAGGCCGCGAAAGTACCAGAACTTCCGGACAATTTTCCAGATTCCAGAAATCAGACAATTGCAGATTGGCGGCAAATATCTGCGTGCCAAGGCCACCATCAAACACCATCACTCGCGACTGAAGCATATCCAGAAACGGATGATTCATCAGCGGCTTTTGCGGCAGATATTCCAACGCCACAGCGGGTATCGCATCAGCCCCTGGTGTATTTGGTTGTGAATTGCCTGCCATTATTTTCATCTTTCCCGTGCGGACCAATGTGCGCCGGCTTGCCCCGGTTTACCATGACGGCAAGGGCAAACATAAATGCCCTTCGCCATCGTGACGATCATCTGCCCGGACGACTGGACTTGCCCTTTGCAAAGCGGCGGCCCACACCACCCTGCGAACCAAAACGACCCCGCACCGGAGCGCTGCCATAACGACGCGGGCCAATAGGCCGAGAATATCTTTCGCGAGTCCCCTCTTCCGCCGGTGCATCCGATTGGAATGGAACGCGGGCCTGGAACGGTTTGGCAAATCGCGAACCGGAACGCGCTCCCGCCGGTGCAATACGGTCAGTGTCGGCAACATTCCGCCCACGCGGCGCAATTTCTTTGGTTCCCGTGGCAAGCCGTTTGCGTTCCTTTTCCATTTCCTTATTTTCATACCATTTCTGCGTGGCATTCCGCCTTTGTTCGGTATATGTCGGTGAACTGACTTTCTTAAGCCAGTTTAATTCCTGGGGTGTGAGCGGGCGAAAAGCGCCCGGCTCCAGACCTTTAACCGTTATTTTTTCCGCCATGGCGGCGCGGAACAGATCACGCACGCGAAAACCGAGTCGGGCCAGCACGCGGCGAATTTCCCGATTCCTGGCCTCTGCGA
>JAJYPG010000332.1 GCA_021795535.1 Planctomycetota bacterium | reverse complement strand
GCGGCAGGCCTGACACTGCTTTCCGGTGATGATTCCATGACGTTGCCGATGATGGCGGTGGGAGCCAAAGGTGTGATAAGCGTGGCCAGCAACATTGTGCCCGGACAGGTGCGCAGTCTGGTAGATGCGGTGAACGCGGGTGATTTCGCTTTAGCTCGCAGCATTCACCACAAGCTTTTTGCGCTGTGTAAAGCGCTGTTTATTGAAACCAATCCAATTCCCGTAAAAACCGCGATGGCCTTATTGGGTCGAGACACGGGCGAAATGCGGCTGCCGTTGTGCGAAATGGCTGATGCCAATCGTGAATTGTTGACCCAAGCACTTATTGGCGCCGGGATGCTGTAAGATTGTTGGTAACCTTTCGCGGAGATCCAGTCGAGCAGCCGGGAAGCCTGCACCGCAATGCGGGGGGCATCCCCCGAAACGTAAATTTCGACGCGGTGCGCTTTTGCCGGACTCCCCAATCGGTATAGTCGTGAACGGTTACCAGGAGACTTTATGGCTAATTCCAACCAATCCACCACACCGACGCAGGATGTTGCGCTGCTGTTGATCAGGCTGATTATCGCGACCATTTTTTTGTATCATGGTTCACAAAAACTATTTGGTACTTTTGACGGGCCGGGTCTGAAGGGCTGGCATAACGTGATCGTTTCCATGGGCATGCCCATGCCCTGGGTCAGTGCCATTCTCAGTGCCTGTGCTGAATTTTTTGGCGGCCTGATCTTTCTGATCGGCACGGGTTTGCGCATTATCGCTGTTCCACTGGCAATTAACATGATGGTGGCGACATGGGTTACCCATAGCCACGGATTCAATGCTCTGAATAACGGCTGCGAATATCCGTTGTGCCTGCTGGTGATCGTCGTGGCGATGTTTCTTATGGGGCCGGGACGCTTCACGCCGGGAGCGTTATTCCGCGGCGCGCGGCCCGGCGGCGCATAAGAATGACACGTCACGGTTGGATGCGGTACGCCGCCGCAGGCGGAACCCGATACCAAATTCACCGCGGGCCGGGTTCAACGCGGTGGTGCAATGGTCCATGCTGAATGTGATGATTGGCGCTGCCGTGTGCTGCAAGAAAATCAGTGCGAATCAGAGCAACTAACAGCACCATCAACATGAGCGCGCAGGAAATCGCCGTCGTGATCGCTTTGAGGCGGCGGCCGCGTCCGTCATCTTGCACGGGCGCGTGCAGCAGGCAAAACGCTTCGTTGTGAATCTTTGTCTCGGCCACGCCGGCAGCACGCAGTGCCTGGATCATGCCGGCGGTAAATGGTCCGGGGCCGCAAATCCAGAATGTTTTTCCATGCAAATCACCGGCGCAGTATTTTTTTATCAACGCGATGTCGATGCGGCCTTTTTCACCATGCCATTGCTCATCCGCCCGGCTTAATACATGAACAACCCGAACGCCGCCGTTGCCGCGATTACGGTATTGCTCCAGTTCTTCAAAAAAGGGAATATCACCGGCGGATTTATTGGCATATAGCAGCAGTACCCGGCGATTTTCCGCGTGATCCGTCAACCACCGGATCATACTGCGAAACGGTGTGATGCCGATGCCGCCGGCGATAAAAACCAGTTCATCGTTTCCTCTGTGGAACCGATGTGAGAAGCGGCCGAATGGCCCATGCACCGTGACTGCATCGCCCGGCCTGGTCATGCCGATGGTCCGCGTGAAATCGCCAAGCTCTTTGATGGCCAGCATCAGTCCATCAGTCTCACTGGGGCTGGAGGCGATGGTCCAGGGATGTTCTTCTCCCGGTGCATCAGCGCCGGAACGGTGGAAATGAAAAAACGCAAATTGTCCCGGACGATAGCGTAAAGATCTTCCCCCGTCGCGTGGCTGTAATTTAACCTGCCACACGCCCGCGCCGATCTTGTGAACGGCTTGAACCACATAGCGATATTCCCTCAGCCGGTGCGGCCGAATAATATGACTCCAAATAATGGACCACAATGCCGCCGCAATCACCATGAATACGACCATTCGCAGCGGCCACGGAGCAAAAGCTCCGCTGCTGGAAAGCAGGCCGTGGGAAAAGGCGACAACCAGTACCGCCAGGCCCACAAGGTGATGCATGACACGCCAAGTTTCAAATTCCACGCGAAGTTGCGCTCTATAAATGCTTACTATGATCTGCGCCGTCAGCAGCAGAATCGCAATTCGCCCGAGTTGAAAACGCCATGGCGCCGATAATCGCGTTAACAGGTCGATGTTCAGATAGGACATCAGCGTAATATGCAGGAGAATCGCGCAAAATCCGACAATCGCCATTCTGCGGTGGAAAAGCATCACCGCATCCAGGCCGAAGGGATCAGTGATCCAATAATATCTCGCGGCCAGAATGAAACTCGTGGCGATGATCATCAAGCCTGACAACCCTAAGCCTAATGCGATCTGTTTGATAAACTGCCCCGCGGGCACGACCCCTCCGGTGGATGCCAAAGCCAACGGCCCAAGCAGTGCGGCAATATACAACACGATCAGGAGAACCGCCCGATGCCGCCGGGCGGATGTTTGCCCGGGCGCCGTGCCGGCAGTTGTGCTTGCGGCCGCTGCTGCGAATGTTGTCATCTGCCCGATCCTTAAGCAATAAGCTCTGCGTTCCTAAAAATTGACGCAGCTTTGTAGTATACGCCTCCGCCGCCGGGAAAGCTGACTGCTGTGCGGGAAAACAGGCCGGCGATACGCCCAGTGCATCCGTTTCGGTTGAAAACTGGCCTCGCAACAGCCGGCAGCGGCAATATTATCCGGAAAAAGCTCCTACAGAACCAGCGAAGATTTAACACAATCTTAACTTGCGCCCCAGCGCAAAATATGGCCTACTGTTCACCATGAACACAGCGTGTCTTGAGTCCGAGAAAAAGGTGTCAGGTACTTTTTGTTTTGACTTGCTGGTAACCGCTTACCGCTCGCCGAGGTGCTGGAAAACAGGCTCGGTAAAGGCCGCTCCGGACTGATGTGTCAATCCAGCAGAGCGGAATTCTCCGTAAAACCGAGAGTTGTTGATCGACTACGGTAAACAGTTGCGCCCGCGCTGCGCGGATAATCGGTACCTGACACCTTTTTCCCGGAGGCTTTATTGCCCCATTGCGTTTTTCAGGTCGCTGACGGTGACAAAGCGGAATTGGCCGGCGGATTGCCGGGCGAGTTGCCGCAGTTCTTTGCGTTCACCGTT
>JAJYPG010000331.1 GCA_021795535.1 Planctomycetota bacterium | reverse complement strand
GCATCCGCAAGTGCCATCGCTAGCGCGGGCATGAGAAGGGCGATAAGCACGGCGATGATGGCAATGATCACCAGCAATTCAATGAGTGTAAAGCCATGTTTTTGTTGGCGCGGCATTGTCAAACCCTTTACATACCCGTCTTAGCTGATCGATGTATTCTGCCGTCTGTTTAGTATCCGCCGGATCATGGCGATTATCGCAGGCTAAATTTCCTCCGGCGGCGCAACAGCGGCAGCAGTGCGATGCCCGAAAGGAACATGGCCAGTGTTGCTGGTTCCGGGACCACCCCGACCACGGCCTGAATATACATGGAATTCGGGCCGGAGGGAGCTACAAACGCAACCTCTGACACCTGGGGAAGGCCAGTAGTGGAAAGATTGAACCAATCCCCCCCGGCTGAACCACTGAGGGTAGCCATAACCTGACTGTAATTCTCGCCGTTAAAGGCATTGAGTGTTCCGGTAAAAGCTTGCGCCGGATCAGAAAGTGGTGTTCCACTTGCGGGGGTAACCGTATTATTTCCGCCATCTGGAGCGACATAGTACGGACTGCTGCTGTCGCCGCTGACTACGCCGTAATAAGCGGATGGATCATTGAATGTCATCAGCGCGGCACCGGAGGAAGTCGCGTTCGTGAGGGTCGGGGTTGCCGTGGAAGAAGCTGTCCATTGCGTGCTGATAACAGTGGTTCCAGAGGAATTCAATGTTTCGCCAGCATACCAGACCCATTTCGTCCCATCTCCAATCGCAAGGTACGAAACGCGCGAGTTGAAAGTCGCCGCCGGATCAGCGGCAACACCGTTACCGTTATAGCTGTTGCTGGAATTCGCGGTTGTGTCTTCAATCCCAACGCCGGCGTGAATGCCAAGTGTAAAGCCGTTGTTGACGGTCGCGAGCGTGGAAGCACTGAAGCCATTAAAAGCCAATACCAGCGTTGCTCCGGCGTTAATTTTCGCCAGATTAGTGCTGTCGTATGCTGGTTCAAAGGGCGTAAGATAATAGTTCCCACTGCCGGTTTGACCGGTGTTGGGGGTAGAGAAGGCAGGACCGGCATTGCTTCCAAGTTGGCCAAGCCAGCCAGTGGTTGAATAACCGCCGCTGGTGCTTTCAGGGGCCAGCACTGTATTAGCGTAGCCGTAAGTCGTTCCTGCGTATGCCGCCGGTGTTCCGGCCGCAAAGATGCCTGCGGACAATAAAACTCCTGTTGCGAAAATAAAACCCTTCATAGGAAAACCTCTCTGCGGCTTGCGGCGCGACCCGGCAAGTCGATACTTGAAAAACACAATGCCATGTCCCAGGAATACCGGTATCCGCTGGTGTGAATATTGAAAACCATGGCGGAGCGACAGCCCTTTTTTTTCCGCTACTGTTGCGGGAAAAATTGACCATGCCGGCGCGGATGCGTCAGCAATTAACCAATGCCATGAATTCAAAATCGTACATACAGCGCCCGGTGTCCCATCTCGCGAGGACCGGCATACATTCAACAGGCAGGTCTTCTGGCTCAGGGCTTGCTGACGTAATAATCTTCCCGGATTACTGATTCACGCGGTGTGTTGATATTTAAGACCGCTTAGCCCGGCGAGAGCCGGTTGAACCATTTCCAGTGACTTTACGTAAATATTGCCCTTTACAGCGGCGCGTCCGCGGCGGATTTTAACCGCCTTCCCTTTTCATTCGCCTACACCGGCGAACACCTGTCAACGAACACTGTACCACTTTTCAAATTCTTTGCAAGAAAAGTGATCGCGGAGCTTGCCGGGAAGGCCGGTCACGTCTATAACATCCGCTGTGTCATTCTGGAATTAGCCTGATGAACCGGTAAATCCGCGTTTTGGCTTATTTTCAGGTTGTGCGCGGAAGACTTGGTGCCGAAAGCGGAAAACAATTTCATGGCGGGCTGGCGGTCGGCTTGGCTTATGGATCAAGAAAGGAAACTGTAATCACATGGCCCCATCGCTACTCTATGATTTAAGCCAGCTTGATTTGCATAAAGAAGAGTTCTCTATCGAGGAAATCCGTAAAATTAATCCGCAGCGCTTTGAGATGGAACAACTTTCAGCGATTATTCATATTGATTATCCCGCCAGGACCGTCATCGGTGTTAAGCATCTCAGTGAAAACGAGTTCTGGTCACGCGGGCACATTCCCGGTCGGCCCTTAATGCCTGGCGTAATGATGGTGGAGGCGGCGGCTCAGTTGTGTTCCTTTATGGCCCGCAAAACCATTCCTGAAATTCAGTTCATGGGGTTTGCCAAAGCGGATAACGTGCGATTCCGGGGAACGGTTGTACCCCCGAGTTCACTGTATTTAATTGCCCAGGCGGCGGATATTTCGCGCCGCCGGATCATCGCCAATTGTCAGGGTATATGCAATGGCACGCTGGTATTTGAGGCTGTGATTACAGGCATGCCGGTATAAAGCCGAATCGCCTGGAAATCTCAGAGCGCAACCATGTCTGATGTGAATGAAAAAATCGATGATCTTTTGCCGGACAGAACCACTGTTAGCCAAATCGTCAACAGAAGTCCATTGGAGAATCCGACCGAAAATTTACTTGATGCCGACCACCGCTCTGCCGACATTTCTCTATCATCGTCAAGCAGGTCCGCGGTGGATGGCTTTGCCGGCGTTCCCGCAAAACCGGCGGTTTATGCCTGTTTTGCGGCGGATGGCACGCCGATTGTCGCGGCAACCACAGCCAATTTACGCAACGCACTTAAAAATCGCATTTCTAACCAAACCGCGGCGAAAAAGCGGGTTAATTACGCGGAAATTGCCGACACCATCCGTTTTCGCCGTGTTGGCAGCGCCTTTGCGGCAAGCTGGTGGTATTACCGCACGGTAAGAACCTTATTTCCCAATCGTTATGCCGCAATGCTGGCATGGAAACCGGCGTGGTTTGTAACCCTGAATCCCGAAATGGACTTTCCGCGCTTCCAGATTTCCAATACGCTTGCCGAGCCACCAAACGCCAATGTTGGGCCGTTGCTTACCCGGCGGAAGGCCCGGGAAATTATGGAATCAATGGAAGATTTGTTTGATTTGTGCCGGTATTACGAGATTCTGCGCCAGGCGCCCAATGGTACGCCGTGCGCTTATAAAGAACTTGGCAAATGTCCATCACCCTGCGACGGCAGCATTTCCATGCTTGAGTACCGGCAGCAGATCAACTCCGCCAT
Organism: Planctomycetota bacterium; assembly: GCA_021795535.1. The sequence continues at coordinate 16 of JAJYPG010000331.1, read as the reverse complement.
CGGTTTTCTTTCCGAT
>JAJYPG010000330.1 GCA_021795535.1 Planctomycetota bacterium | reverse complement strand
AAAAAAATGGCCGCGCTCCTCCGCGGCCGGAATTACAATCATTACAATATCAAGATATTATTTTCCGGGGGCACCATGGAAATACCAGTCCGGATGATAATGTCCCTTGCTATCCACCGTGTATGCCGGGGGGGTAAACCCTGTTGATCCATTCGTGCCTGTAAGCGCGTAATTGGATGGGTGATCGGCATTGGATGTGCATCCACCCAGTAATACTGTAACGGCTGCTCCCAGTAAGAAGGATGATAATACCTTGACCACCACGATACGTGAACGTGACATGTGTTTCCTCCGACAATGGTTTACAAAGCCTCTTGCGCAGGGCACAATATCCTATGCACGGCTTCCGATATATAAACGGAGGGTCTGGGACCAAAAGTTCCATGATCTGCTTGAATATTCTGTCCGGGGAATGTCGTGAACAGAAAAGACGCCAACACCGAGCGCTTTTACGCACTGGTCTGGCCTGAACGGGCCACCATACTGCGTACCGCTCTGTTATTAACCCATGAACTTAACGAAGCTGAGGAAATAGCCCAGGAAACGCTCGTTAAAGCGTGGCGATCCATGCATCAGTTTGATGCGACGGGTGGAAACCTGATCGCGTGGCTGTTGACCATACTACGCCACACCTGGGTGGATCGGTTGCGTGTCGCCGCCCGCCACGGCCAGGGTAATATCAGTTTGGAACAGTTACATGAATCGGGTCATGAACCTGCCGATCCGGATGTGGCGGAGTATTCTCTGGATGTTCGCAATGCTGATGCGCTGCTGGAGGGCTTTTCCGATGAAACGGTAATTACCGCGATAAAGGCGCTTCCCGCCGATATGCGGTGGACTTTACTGCTGGTGGATGTGGTGGAACTTAGTTATGAACTTGCCGCGGATGTGCTGGCCGTTCCTGTTGGCACGGTGCGTTCCCGGGTTTCGCGGGCGCGCGATATGCTCCGCGCACGCTTGATAACCCGGCCTGATGCAATGGCGGATGAAAGAATCTGAATTCGCTGCGTCAGCGCTGCGCGAAGTGAAACGTTTGAACTTTCATGGCGCAAAAGATGAAGAACTGCCAGCAGATTCCGCGGAGCTATGCTATGCGAGGCCAGCACGCGAGCCCCGGTTAAATCTGCACCTGATTCAATTCCCAATTCCTCGCCCGCCCGTCCAAGACTGTATGGACATCGAACCGAGCCGCTGTTAATTAAATGCCCCATTTCATGGGCGATGGCCGCAGAAAGTTCCCCGTTATTCAGACACAACGCCAATCTTCGGGTGATGTAAATATCCCCGTCCGGCCAGGACCATGCGGCCAGGCGGGTGCTGTTGATGATTCGGACATGAATGTGATGTGCAATCCATCCGCGACACAAAGCGGCGCATAGCGCGGTTGCTCTGGCTTGCTGCCGGGACGGAATCGTGCCACCACGCTGTATAACCCATCGGGTTTCCGCCACCCGCATGCCGCCACCATTCATGTTTGAGGCACAACCGCCGCACGTTAACATCAGGAGACTCAAACCGATGCACCAGGATTTAAGCATGACTCACAGACGTCAAATTCCGTGCCAACTATCAAAAAAAAGACAGATTTGGCGGAAAACAATGGGCGAATGCCCAGAGTACTTGCTTTCCCATGCCTATTGCTCAATGTTCAGGCAGTGTTGAGTCATGCGCGTTTTTTTTTATTATGACAAATATTGTAAATTGCCAGATTCTGACGCTTGCCAGGCATATCCCGCTTGTTGCAAAATAATGGGCACCTCCGCCGATGGAACTTTTTAACGCCGGTCCGGCGTTTACTTCAATGTTGCCGCATTGCCCAGCCGTCGGTCGGTTTGGCGTGACGGGAAGACTTTTTTGAAGCGTGGTGCTTTATGTTTGGTAAAATAGATGACCGCGTTGGCCCATGCGGGAATTGCCGCGATTTTCAGGATGGCGGGTGGCACGGTGGGTGGCAAAGCCTTGCACCGAGTCACCCCGGCGTCAGGGTTCAACAGGCGAGCGGTTCCGACGAGACGCAGCGGAGGGCGTGACAATTTTTCCGGGCTTCTGGGAGCGCGGCTGTCCTCAGCCGCTTTTGCCAGTTCGTCGAATGAGTATTTGGTATGTATTTTAGGCCAAAAATAACCACTTTCCACCCATCCCGGAAAAATTGTTACGCCTCATTGGATTCATGCTTGATTGTCTGTGGACTTATGGACTACACTTAGCTATCGTAAGTTTGCCGCGTTTCGGAAGAGTGGCATCTTGCGGATTTGACAGTGCTTCCGTCCCATTTTCAGGAGCCATGTATTATGAAGCTTTTCTCAAAACAGTTTTTGGGCTTTGTCTTTGGATTAGCCGCATTGGCTGTGATGGTTTTGCCGATACATACCGTTATGGCCGCCGCGCCCATGCTCCAAAAAGTCACCGTGAAGGGGCAACTCCTGGATATGGCCTGTTACAGCACTATGAACATGACCGGGCGTTCCCATGGCAAAACATGTGGCAATAAATGTCTGGCAAGCGGACTGCCCGCCGGTATTATGATTCATGGCCGGGCCTTTACCCTGCTGACCAACCCCAAGCCGTTGTCTAAATATGTAGGCATCGAAATAAAGGTTGTGGGGAAGGAAAATACCAAAGATGCGACGATTTTTCCCACCAAAATCTGGTGGCGCATGGGTACCATGTGGATGAAGGTGCATCTGTCAGACAACCTGCACAAGTAATATCCGCTAATGTCCGCATGAAACGTTAATTCCGGTTCATGCCTGAAAGGCTTTGCGTTTGAAACAGTTGCTTGTCATTCTGATAACCATGGGACTGCTGATTGGTATCCATCCGCAGCGGGTCCACTGTCAGCCCGTGGTTGCCGGTGCGATGATGCGGAATACCCCGTCTGATTCCATGGCCCCCATGTCTTGCTGTATGCCGGGAAAAGGCATGGCACGCTGCGAAAATGCCCTGATCATGAACATGGGAAGAGGCCTTGCATCCTGCCCGCATTCTGGCCATAACCCTCACAAGAACTCGCACCACGGTTGTCGCGTTGTTTTTGCCGGTTCGGTCCTGATTGGCTCTGTCACCTCGTATCAGACTTTCGGTTTCTTTGCCCTTGCAACCACGTCAGCACCGCTGTTTGCTCCGCTGGCAATTCCGGTTGATGCCGGACGATGTATGCCTGGAATTTTACACGTTGGTGCCGTAATCCCATCCGCGCG
>JAJYPG010000329.1 GCA_021795535.1 Planctomycetota bacterium | reverse complement strand
CGTTTGGCGCTTATGCCCGCCGCCGAATGCAGGGAGCCATATTGGATGCCCTGCGTCGCTGGCGGCGTGGTGGCCGCGGACAAAAGCCCCTGACTCTCGCGGACATTGCGTACCGCGAAACATTTGCGGCAATTGAAACCAGCGACCTGCTGTCGCGGGTGCTGGCGGGTTTGCCCGGGCGGCAACGACGAATTGTGGAACTGCATTTTGTGGCGGAAATGCCCAGCCGCCGCATTGCCGAATTGCTCGGTATTCATATAACCCGTGTGGGACAATTGCTGCGTCAGGCAATCGCGGCGTTGCGCGCCGAGCCGCAAACGCTGCGGCTGCTTTTGCAGAGTGGACCGCCCGGTCCGCACGCGGTCCGCATTTCAACCGCAATCGGAACTGTGCTTCGTACAGGTCTTTAGCCCCGCACCATAATCCCCCGCCCGCGCAAAGTGTTTTTTCGAAGCGGCGATACCCATAATATTTTTATTTTCACGTTCACTTTTTATAAGGAGTTTTGCTATGTCCAGACCCATGGGGCTTCATCGTACCCTTAACACCTTGCTGGCTTCGCCGGAGGGGAAATGGCACGAAATTTTCCTGGCCATGCACGAATTGGCCATCTGTGTCTCATCGCGCGTGAATTTCAAAAAGCACCAGGACCGCCAGGACGCCATCAGCGAAGCGGTCATTTACGGCATGGAACAACTTAAGCATTATGATCCAACCCGCTGCAGTGCGGTAACCTATTTTGGCCGCGTGCTGGTGCGACACATGCTTGCCGGTATGGCGGACGCCCATCGCAACGAGCACCAGCATGACGTGGCGTTCAATGACGAATCCAGTCATTCGCTGCTTGACTCTTCGTCGGCCCATCGCATGCCGGGGCGGACAGCGGCAAGGCCTTCTGGCCAATACCGACTGACGCATCCGGAAGAGATCAACAAGGTTCGCGGTTTGCTGGATACCTCTTTGGCGCGCAGCCTGGAAGCTCTGGAAAACTCCGCCCAGGCCGCGGAAAAAGATCAGGCGCGAATCTGCCTGATGCTTTTGCAGCAGATAAGAAAATTACTGCTGGGACGGTTTAACCGCATTGCGTCCGATCATCTGCGTCTCGCCCCGGAAGGTCAATGCACCGGTTAGACATCGCGCAAAAAGTTGATTCATCGGGGTGTTATAACGGTATCTGGTTCTCTGGAAAATTGACGGGAAAACATGTGGATTATTTTTTACAGGTACTTTGACCGGATGGGCCGTGGAAAAAGCCCCCCCCGCCTGTCGCGGGGGTCTTCATGAAAAAGGACGACAAATTCGGGGTGCCGGCTTTTAATGCGTCAGGGCATAAACCAGAATATTGGTCCCAAGTTTCAGCGCATCCGGCGTGGAATAGGCCTTGGCATAAGGGTTGGGCAAATCCTCCCAGCCATTGGAAAGCGAGAACCGTGAGTAAATCACCACCGGGTTGCCATCAATCGTGGCCGCCTCAAGCACAGGATTATGCAAATCCGGCGCGGCGCTGGCCACCACCGGCGAATATGTAACATGCCGCACATTAAACACATCGTTGTAAATCGGGGAATTCCGCGGCAGCAGCGACAACTTATGGTGCGGCAGCACAAGCTTGATTTCCTTGCGGAACGCGCTATCAAACGCGCTGGCACCCATGGCATCATCCACCAGCATCACGCCACCGGCATGAAGGTAGTTATGCAGATTCTTGATTTCCGTGGAGGTCCAGGCGAAATTGCGCAGGCCGGTCATGTAAATAAACGGGTATTTGCCCACCTTCAGGCTTTCCAGGGATACTTTTGCCCGCTTGAACTGCACGCTTACCGTGGTTTTCCGATCAATGAATTTCAGCAGATTCGGCAGGCCGTGGGGAGTCGGATTCCAGTCGCCGTTGTTGACAACCTGTGCAATCACAACCTGGTCGCGAGTGGCTATACGCGATTGCTGATAAATCTTCTGAATTTCAAAGGCCCGGCCATATTGGAAATTGGCCAGAACATAAGTAAGAATGTTGGCGCCAAGCCGCAGGGCATCCTGCTGGGCATAAAGCGTGCCGCCCTTGATCGGATGAATATTGGCATTCCAACCCCAACTCATATCCACCGGGGAGAAAATAATGGCGGCGCGGCAGCCCATATACATGACGCGCAAATAAGCTGGAATTTGTTTCCATGGCCCCTTGCCAACGCGTACGCGCATGGTCTTGATGCGATTGAGGTCATGAAACATCGGGTCATCCAGTGGCAACGGGCCAAAAGGATGGTGCGGAAAAAGTTCCTGTTCCAGGACCATAACACTTTGGTTAAACTTCGGTCGCCCACAACTTGAATTGATCAGGATTGTTCCGCCCGCCACAACATAACCACGCAGCCGAGCCAGAATGGCGGGGCTGAAGGCGGGAAGCGGCGTCCATCCGGTAATGTAAAGCACCGGCAATTGCGTGGGACTGTAGCTGAAGCGGGTGGGGTCCACCTGCACATAGCGATAATGCAGTCCAAGCTGGGAATTGGTCCAGTTCATCAAGGTTTCAAGGTCCAGTGTTTCCGTGGGATAATTCACCACCCGGTGATCTTTAATGACATTCAGGTTCATCATGCCAATCAGGGCGGGGGGAGCGGGCTTGCGATGATGCTCTGACCGTCGCACCGGTGTTGCCGGAAGCGGCAGCGGAGCCGTGGCTTCACCACCGGCAAGGCGACTGCGATGGGCGCGGGGAGGAACCCAGGCTTTGGGGTTTACAAATGCGGCCTGAATGCCGCGACTGGCCGCAAGCAAAGCCGTCGTTGCAAGAAGGGTGCAACAGACGGACCGAATATTCACAATTTTCATCATGCACCTCACAAGTCAGGCTCGCGGGCAGGTTGGCCAAAAGTATGCGTCACCTTCAGTCAACCATTATATGTACAACGACAGGTCAACGCGAAAGGTTGCGGAATAAGTTCAGATTTACGAACGTCCGATAACACATAAATTTGTTATATTTGCTCCGTAGTTCTCCCCATAAAAAGCAGAAAACCCCTGTAAATACCAGGGTTTCCTTTATTTTTTCCCTTCACTGTACTGGGTACAATCCCAGAAGTTTCACGGCTCGTCCCTGCAGGGGTGTCGCATCACTGATCACAGTGAACGTTGGTTCTTCGACACGAAGTATTTCTCATTTCCTGAGGGTCTGGTGCTCGCTTGAGTGGGCGAGGACGATCTCTTGCCGGGCGATCA
>JAJYPG010000328.1 GCA_021795535.1 Planctomycetota bacterium | reverse complement strand
AACCGGCGGGCAATACAACGTGTCGGCGAATCGTGGCGTTGGCGCGATGCACATAACCCAGGGTATCCCCACCGTTGGTTGTAATATTAATGTAATTGACCGTCTGGGCGTTCTGGCTGTCAATCTCCGGCGGGCCGGCGCTGTAACGGATATTGGCAATCATGCCGAGTGTAATAAAGGTGCCATTGGGCGTGGCAACGGGAAGTTCCCGCAAAGCCGAAACACTGCCGCGAAGATTACGGTAATAGCCTACATTGATCGCCAGACGTTGTAATCCGCGCACCATGTTGCTGACCGGTTCTCCACCGATGGCCATGGTAATAATGCGTTGCACGGCCCCCTGGGTTAGACCATAACGCGCCGCCCGCAAACGGCTGACATGAATATTGAGGTAGTAACCGCCAACGGGCTGATTGGCGATGGCCTTCCTGGTTCCACGAACGCCCTGGAGGGTACTGGCAAGCAGATTTGAAACCTTTCCCAACTTGTCGAGATTTTCACCAAAAACCCGAATACCCAGCAAGGTCTTGCTGCCGGTGTTCGCCATGTTGACACGATTGGTAATGGGCATGGTCCAATAGGCGGTGAAACCGGGAATTTTCAAGGCATGATTAAGTCCTTCATGATATTTTCCGCCCGCGCCACGCCAGCCGTGCTTCAACTGCGCCAAGGTCAGATGCGCCTGATTAGGCCAAAAAGTCTTCTGAAAGGGCCACTGCATCCAGTGTGGCCAGGAATCATAAAACCGATGCACCCGAACCACAGGCCAGGTATCACGGCGTTTGAGCCGCACAATTGTGTCAATCATATTCATGGGAGCGGAATCGGTGGCGGTGTCGGCGCGGCCTATCTGGCCAAACACGCTTTTAACTTCGGGAAAACTCTTAATAATTTTGTCACTCTGGCCAAGCACATAACCCGCCGCTCCGACACTTATACCGGGATACGTGGTGGGCATATATTCCAAATCTCCTTCATAAAGCGGTGGAGTGAATTGGGTGCCCAGCCGGGCCAATGGCCAAATTATCGACAGGCAAATTACCGCCGCTATAAAAATCACCGGCCAGCGCAGATACATTGCTGCACGAAAAATCGGGTCGAAACTCTTTTGCAGCAGACGGGCGACAAGATTGCGCTCTTCATGGATAATTTTTTGTGGTACCACCAGCAGTATCGCCAGCACTACCCAACCCAGACACAGCCACCAACGGTAGTTTGCAAGTTCACTGGTCTGGCCTGCGGCATAATAAAGCCCGATGGCGGGCGGAATAACAATTGCCATGGCCAGGGTCCACTGAATCCACCATGGCCAGTTTTTGGGAAAGAAGCGCGGGCTGATGAAATAAATCATCAGCACCGGAACGATGGTGATGGACAGCAGTGCCGCGGAGGCAATCGCGAATGTTTTGGTTAGCGCAAGCGGTGCGAACATCTTGCCGCTTTCCCCAGGCAGCACGAAAATGGGAAGGAAGCTCACCGTAATAATAAGCAGACTGAAAAACAGACTTGGGCCAACCTCCGCGGCGGCGGTAAGAATCAGTTCCGCCCGTGGGACCGCGACAGCCCCATTTTTAACCCGCTCCTCATCCCGGTTGATGTGCTGGTGCGCGTTTTCCACCATTACAATAGCGCTGTCCACCACCACACCAATGGCGATGGCAATTCCGCTTAAGCTCATGATATTCGCGCTAATGTCCAGCCAATATAGAATTGCCAGACTTATAATCATGCTTGAGGGGATCACTGTTATTGCCACCAGACCGCTGCGGCCATGCAATAAAAAGACCAGGCAGATAACCGCAACAACAATCATTTCCTCCATCAGGGTATCGGAGAGCGTGTGAATGGACCGGTTGATTAAATTGGTGCGATCATAGCCGGTTTTGAACATTACTCCCGGTGGCAGGCTATTGGCAATGGCTGCGATTTTCCGCTTCACTTGCTGGACCACGCGGTAAGTGTCGGCACCAAAGCGAACCACAACAATGGCACCAACCGCCTGGCCACGGCCGTTCCAGTCCAGAATACCCAACCGCTGCGCCCCGGCTTTCTGTACGGTGGCCACATCGCCCAGCAAAATGGGAATGCCGTCCTTTGCCTGGCCCACAGGCACTCCGCGGAGTTGCTTGATGTTTTTCAAATATCCCCGACTTTGCACAATATATTGAAATTCACTGCGATCAATGACCGCCCCGCCAACATCGTTATTGGATTGTTGAATGGCCCGTGTTACCTGCCCAATGCCCAGATGATAAGCGCGGAGCTTGTTCGGATTGAGCACCACCTGATATTCCTCTTCAAATCCGCCAAGTCCGGCGACTTCCGCCACGCCATGAACCGCTTCAAGCTGGTAGCGAACGAACCAATCCTGAAGGGAACGCAACTGGCCGAGGTTGATATTGCTGGAAACCAGCGGCTGGCCGGAAATGGGCGATTTCCCAGGCTTGTCAAAGGCGCGTACGAGCAGCAGGCGGCCACGAACGCCAACGGGCGCTGCGGCGCGGTGAAGATACCAATGCCCCGAATGGGGTTCGTGCCAGATACCGTTGGGGTGATTGCGGCAATACCACCCCGGATACAGAACATATTGAAAAGCCCATCCGGCACCGGTTGCGTCCGGGCCAAGTTGCGGGTCCACTCCCGCGGGCAACAGCGTCTTGGCATAACTAAGGTATTCCAACACACGACTGCGCGCCCAGTACAGGTTGGTCCCATTTTTGAACACCACGGTAATCAGTGAATATTCAAACATGCTTTGTCCGCGTACCGCTTTTACATCGGGCACATGAATAAACTGTGTTTCAAGCGGATAGGTAACCTGTTTTTCCACCACACCGGGCGATTGTCCCGGATAATTGGTAAGCACCAGCACCTGCACATCGGAGAGATCCGGCACAGCGTCAAGTTTGCTGTGAAACGCGGCCCATGCCGCGACCGCAATCGTCATCAGGAAAAGCAGTACCACCAGCACGCGGTTTTGTATGGATAATTCAATGATTTTACGGATCATAATCGGGGTCCAATCTGTCTGGGCGAAAAGTTTGGGAATAACATGGCTTTTTTCACAATCTTATCTATTTGACCGTTGAGGAGACCGGCTTGACCTTTCCAGAGTTGTCGGTCACCGATTTTGCTTTTGGAATTTTTGCCATAAACCGCGCCTTAATCTGGCTAAGCTGTGATTCCACGTCAATCATAAATTTGCCACTGAGGA
>JAJYPG010000327.1 GCA_021795535.1 Planctomycetota bacterium | reverse complement strand
GCGGCGATATAAGTCTGGAGTCGCTGGTTCACGAGCCAGCCGCGATGGAAACGCCATCCCATCCCCCGGCCGATATACACTCCGCTGGCGATGCCGACGCGATGATGAACAACTTCTCCGATCAATGTGTCATTGACGCCTTGCGTTCTTTGCGCGATGAATACCGATGGACCGTGCTGCTGGTGGACGTTTCCGATTTAAGTTATGAAGAAACTGCTGCCCTCCTGGAGGTGCCGGTGGGTACCGTGCGCTCGCGCCTTTTCCGTGGCCGGGAAATGCTGCGCGATAGCTTGCTTCGGACCGGGACTTCTTCGCAATTCAAGCGATAATCCGGGTGCTGGCGAATAAATCACAAAATATCGGCATTTTTCTTTTCACCATTGGAACTTTTTCCATGGTACTGTCGTTTCATTCAGCGACACGCGTGTTGTGTTTTCCAAACGGTCGTTGGGATCAGCACCTGTCAACGGCAAGCCCCGGGATGCTGAAGGCATGCACCGTTTGAATGCTGCCGAGCAAGATCATACGGCTGCTATCGCACAGGCTGTGCATAAAACGCGCGGCATTATACCGCCGCATCCGGAATTGGACTGTGCTGCGGGCTAATTTAAGGATTGCGTAAATGATGCGTCGAAACCTGATTTTTAGTCTCGCGGTATTTGTGGCTCTGGTCGTAGGTTTAGCGATGGGGTTGTGGCTCAACGGCGTAAGCCACAGCACATCCACTGCCCGGCAATCCAACCGGTTATCGCCCCAGGGCACCGCCAATATCCAAGCCGCCGCAGCCAAACCAAAGCGCAAGGTTCTTTACTGGTGGGATCCGATGGTAGGCCCGGCCTCCATATCACCTAAGCCGGGGATCAGCTCCATGGGAATGGCACTAATTCCTGTTTACGCGCCAGCCTCCGGGGCTTCGATACCGGGAGAAGTCCGCGTGGATCCCGCCATGGTTCAGGATATGGGGATTCAGACTCAGGAAGTAACGATCGGGCCGCTATCGCGCCTGGTACGGACTGTAGGGTACCTGCGGGTGCCCGCACCCCAACGTTACAGTGTTACGATCCGCGCCGGCGGCTGGATCGGCAAGCTCTATGCCACCACCAATGGCGCGGTGATTCGCAAAGGCCAGAAGCTCTTCACGCTTTACAGCCCCAGCATTGTCGCGGCCGAAAATGAATTAATTGCGGCACAGCAATCACTTCTGGCAGCCCGTAAAATCGGCAATTCCGGCGTCGTTCGTGACACCCGGGAGTTACGCACGTCGGTCGAAATGCGATTGGATTACCTTGGCGTCAGGAAATCGCAGGTGAAAAAAATTGAGCATTCTCTGCGTCCGATTACATTTGTGTGCTTCTACAGTCCGGCGACTGGCTATTTAGTTGACGTTAAAGTGCAACAGAAATCCCGTATTGACGCGGGTATAACCGCCATGCGGATTGAAAATCTCAAGTCGCTTTGGCTTGATACGTATATCTATGAAAACCAGATCCCTTGGGTGCATATGGGGCAGAGCGTTACCGCGCGGATCGCCGCCTTCCCTGGCCGGACATTCACCGGCAAAATCATTTTTATTGATCCATTTGAAAGCCCCGCAAATCATACCGTCGCCGTTCGTATAGTTCTGGATAATGCCTCGCACGATCTGCGGCCCGGAATGTATGCACTGGCGGATATTCGCACGCAACCCGTCCAACACGCCATTCTGGCACCGCGCTCGGCCATTATTAACACCGGAACCGGTGAGTTGGCCTTCGTGGAAGTTTCCAACGGCCATTTTGACCCCGTGACGGTCAAAACCGGGCTTACCGGCGAGCACGGCCTGGTACAGATTCTCTCCGGCCTGGGACCGAGCCAGAAAGTGCTCACCAGCGGCCAGTTTGCAATCGACGTTGAATCGCAACTCAATGCGATCAAAGCCCGCTTTATGCCCAAACTTTCGGCCACAAAACCGACGCACGACATTCACAAACCGCACACGGATATCCCGAAGGCAAAGACCAACTCGGCCGCCACCAAACCGGCCGCTGCGATGCCCAAGGGAATGAAGATGTGACAGCCCGCGTGTGCTCCCGGAAGCGCCGCCTGCAAGATGAAATAGGATTGCTTCATGATTAAAAAGATAATAGATCTATCCGTCCAGAACCGCGTGCTGGTAATGCTGCTTTCCGTGATGGTCATTGTGCTGGCCGGTTGGGCCGCATTTCACAGCAAGCTTGACGCTGTGCCTGATTTATCTGATGTGCAGGTTGTCGTACTGACGGACTATCCGGGGCAATCCCCCGGCGTGGTTGAAAAACAGGTAACCTATCCACTGGAGACGCAGTTAATTCATGTGCCTGATGTTACCGCCGTGCGCGGCCAGAGCATGTTTGAATATTCGCTGGTAACCGTGGTGTTTAAAGCAGGCACAAACTTGTACTGGGCACGCGATCAGGTGCTCTCTTATCTGGATTACGCCAAGGCGCTATTGCCATCCGGTGTCACCCCACAACTTGGCCCGGATGCCACCGGAGCGGGCTGGGCGTATCAATATATTCTTTTTCCGGGGTGGTACTGTAAAAATCATCCCAACGGAATTTGGCATGATCCCAAATACGCCGGCAAATGGTACGCTCATCGGGCGGATGCCCCACCGGCACGCCGCGGTTCTCTGGTGTTCGTGCGGGCTTTCAAAAAGCCGGGAAAATCGCCGCTTTCCGGCCAGCCATTGGTGTCGGCCAATATCAATCTGGGGCAACTGCGATCGCTTCAGGATTGGTTTGTTCGTTACCAGCTTGAATCTGTCCCCGGTGTGTCAGAGGTGGCGGCCATCGGCGGTTTTGTGGACGAATATCAGGTGGTGCTGAATCCCAATAAACTCCGTGCCTACAACCTCAGTGCCGGACAGATCACCCGGGCTATTCAGGATTCCAATAACGATGTCGGCGGAGCGGTGGTGGATCGCAGCGAACTGCAATACATCGTCCGCAGCCGGGGGTACTTGAAAAATCTCAAGGAGCTGGGAGAGGTTCCCGTCGGCCAGGAAAAAAATGGCACGCCGATTCTTCTCCATGATGTTGCGACCCTGCAAATCGCCGGTCAGCAGCGGTCGGGTATTCTGGATTGGAACGGGCGGGGCGAAGCTGTGGGTGGCATTGTGGTGGTGCGCTTTGGTGCCGACACCTATCAGGTTGTACAGGCGGTGAAAAAAAAGATCGCCTCGCTCGCTGACAGTCTG
>JAJYPG010000326.1 GCA_021795535.1 Planctomycetota bacterium | reverse complement strand
ATTTGTATGTCTCAGCGTTAGCGCTCCAATTGGAGAACTAATCTGGACGGGGCGCTGGAGCGTCCGCTGGGATCCACCGCGATTCCGCGGACGACCACCGGATTGCCTGGGGATAACTTTACGCTTATTTTCATGTGATATAGAGCAGACCGGATATTGGGAATTGATCCATTGAGTGTGTAATAAATTACCGTGCCTGGTACCGGATCGCGCATACGCACCAAGCCGATTGGTGAAGTAGTCTGAATTTCAAGTGCGTTGTGACTGTTATCGCGACGTACGGTGACTTTTCCGCCATTACCTGTGAATTGGAAGGATGGCTGTGGAATCCGAAAATTATAGCCATTGGCCCGCAACCACAGATATTGCCATTTCGTACGATCAACAAAACCTCCGTAATTCTGCTCTTTCAATGGGGTCCACCCGATTTCCGCCAAGGCCAGTTCCCGCGGCAACAGCATGTAAAACAGATGATGATTGCTGGAAATCATTTCCGTCCACAGACACCCCTCGATTCCTAAAAGACGTTTGCGCAATGAGCTTGGCACCTCCGAGGACGGATTAAATCCATAGGTGTCACGTAAGGTCGTTTCCCACTGCGTGGGGCGAGGTTCATATTTTCGGTCGCCCTGATACCAGTCGAAATATAACCGCGTCTGCTGGGCCACAACCACATCGTAGCCCAGCCGGGCGTATTGGGAAGCAATCCCAGCGCTGTTCCACGTCCAGCATTCCACGACGGTTCCGCGCGGCAATGTTTGTATTGCGGCGGCATTCCAAATCACCGCTCGCCGGTTTTTAGTGATTAGAAAACGGGCCATCTTGTGAGCGAAATAATCATGTACCTGCTCCAGAGATTTCCAGTGCTTCCGCCGCATAAGCTTTTGTACAATTGGATTATTCGACCACGCCTTTAAATAAACTTCATCGCCGCCAATATGAACGAACTTCCCCGGGAATAATGAAACCAGTTCCCCAAAGACAGTGTCGAGAAACTTAAACGTCCTTGTGCTGGGGCACAGCGGCGTGCCCCAAGGCGGTATGGTTTTACTGTCCGCCAGCCAAGGATACGCGGCCATCGCCGCACCACAATGACCGGGAATGTCTATTTCCGGTATCACGGTAATTCCACGACGACGGGCGAATGCGACAATCTGTCTGATCTCGGCGTCGGAATAATAGCCTCCATATCGCGGTGCGTGCGGTGCGGCGGGCGGACACGCCAAGGCACCGCTTCCGGTTCGCCATGCTCCGATTTGGGTCAGCAAAGGATACTGCGGAATTTGAATCCGCCACCCTTCATCGTCGGACAGATGCCAGTGAAACACGTTGAGCTTGTAATGGGCCGCCACACGCAAAAACTTCTCAACAACGGGCACTGGAAAAAAATGCCGCGAACAATCCAGCATGATGCCACGCCAGCGGTACCGCGGCCAATCCGTGATGGAAACTTCATGAATGGCGTTGTCTGTTGGCTTGGCAGGATTAAATAACTGCTCGAAGGTTTGAAGGGCGTAAAACAGGCCTTGGCCGGCGTTGGCGGAAAGCGAGGCCCCGTTGCTGCCAACGCGAAGCCGGTAGCCTTCCCGGCCAAGCTGCGTATCTTTAGCCGCGGTGGAAAGTCGTATCTGAACCGGGCCGCTGGCAACAATTTGTGCATGAATGCCGCGCCGGGTTAGAAAGCGTTTCAGAAACCCGGCGACATTTAGATTCTGATGGAGAAGGGGCGGCGATATGCACCGTCGCGGGAAGTTGCCATTTATTTTCGTAGGCTGTGACCAGCCGTGGCAGCGGAATCAGGCCGAGTTGGTCGACAGGAATAGTACCGCCGTCCACTGCTGCGCGGATCATTCCCGGAGCCACACTCAAGGCCAGCGTTATACTGATCGCAATGAAGTGAGACGGGCGCATAAGTAATTTCTCCAAATAAAATAGTTCGCGATGGTTTTTACGGACATCTCTTCATTGTTACGTTGGTCAATAAATTATTACCACGAAATCTCGATTGATGAGCCAACTCGCATGTGTAGCGGTCGCCCGAAGGTTATCACCACTCGGCCATCAGCCATAGTTTCGGTGGCGTCGATAGGTTTGTTGTCATAGGTAACGCGGAGGTTATCTGCAGGATGAACACCCTCCACCTCACTTAGCCCGATTGTAAATTCGGATAGAGCCAATTTACCAGCTTGAAGTAGGATGCGATGAATCCGTCGGCCAACGACGGTATTGGCAAAATATTCACCCCAGCCAGCGGCGGTACAAAACAGCGAGCGGTGATTTTCCGGGGATATCCGGGGTGTAAAGCCCAGCGACCGGCGGATTGCATCCCAGCGGAAGCCTTGCATTCCCAGCAAGATCGTCCACACACTTAGCGCCCGGAAGTAGTGCTGGCCACACTCCGTATGATTCCACGGCGCACGGCGTTTAACATAACGGTCGTATACATCAGTAGTCACCGTTTCAGCCAAGTCGGCGCGTCCGACATAAGCCAACGATGAGGCAAACATATATTCAACTCCCGTCCATGGCCCGCTCCACTGTCCGTCGCCTTCCGGCGTTCCGCCGTGGGGCCAGAATCCGTTGATGTAGGCAATTCCGTCATCGGGATTCACATACCACATGCCGGGGCGAGTCTTCTGGCGACAATAATGAAAGGCTTGCTCGTTATGTGATTTAACATGATCGTGCGGCAGCACGTTGCCCAGATCGCAGATGTCGGCAAACCATTGCCCTGCTGTGCCCGCCAGGAGAATCCCGGTGTTTTGAATTCCCGTCGTGATATCCCGCGCCATTTGGTAATATTGACCGTTCCACAATTCGGATTCAAAACTTTTTTTACCCTTTTCCAGCCATTGGGTGTAATCAGCCTCAACTTTAGCGTCCCCCAGGACACGGGCCATACGAATGCCCGCCGTCAGGGCAGCAAGAAACATACTGGAAACGTAGGAGGTTGTTCCATTCATGGGCCACGCGTCAAAGGTGCAGTCCGCCCCCTGATCGTCCGGAAGAAAATCTTTATCCTTATCTGTACGCTGGTCATAGGCCATGGCCTTGGTAATCACAGGCCACATTTCCTGCAGATAATGGTGATCGCCCGACCAGAGGTAGTCTCGGTAAACCATCAGAGTAAACGCGGGCATGAGGTCGAGCTTCCACCATGAATCCGGATACTTGAAATTGCCAGGAAAGGAGTGCGGCATTTCACCATCGGGTTTTTGGT
>JAJYPG010000325.1 GCA_021795535.1 Planctomycetota bacterium | reverse complement strand
CCACCTCACGCACCACCGACTCAAGATACGCCGTGTTTGCCACTCTGACTGATTCCGACTGGTAAACATATATGCCCGCAGCCAACGGATAAAAATGAATTTCCATAAAATCCAGCAACTTGGCCTGCCGCTTCGGACGGAAGGCGGAATAACACGCTTGGTGAAGGCGTTGCGCAAATTGAGGGTAGGGGATGGCGGGCACCGACCATTGAATCATGCCAATGGTTACCAAGGCATCCGGATCGGCTTTCTTGATCGCCGCCACCTGCCTGCGAGTCCATTCATCGGCGACATGCTCCCGGAAATGCTGGAAGGCCAATAAGGCCGCATCCCCCGGATTATCTTTGGGCGGCGGAATGGCAGTGGATTTATTATTCCATTTATTCCATAGAGCCTGCATCGCCGGCGTGTTCCACCCTATCGTCGGTTCATTGGCCAGTTCATAAGTGAGGATCACGTTGCGTTCCTTGTATCGGCTGGCAAATAATGACCAAAATTGCTCCTGATCCTCCAAAGCCCGCGGGTCCGCAAATACGTCGGTGCGTTGCCAGGCGGGAATTTCGTTAACGGGCCTGCCCTGCCATGTGGTCAACGCGCATACCTGAACATGGATGCCCGCTTCCTCCGCCAAGGCCAGAAACTGGTCAAATTTTTCGATTGCGGCGGGATCCAATGCACCCGGGCGCGGGTAAAAGGAAAGACTGGTGAGCCAGAGACGAACAGTGTTAAAGTTGCGAGCCTTGAGGAGAAACAAATCTTGTCGCGCCGCCTCCGCATCAAACTCTTTCCAGAATCGCGGTGTCCAGCCGGTATTAGGTCTGAAGTACATTGCACCGAACGGAATAAAAGGCTTGTTGTCCGCCGTCACCAGTCCGTGCCAGCCAGGGTGAACCCACACCTTGGGTAACGGACCGCCACCGCTCGCTGGTAGAGGATCAGCATGTAGTTCCGTGTGTGGGTGCCCCGCCTCCGCAGATGCACCGTTCCACGGTAGCGTCAATGCCCCCGCTAAACCGGAGGCCGCCAGTTTACAAAAATCTCTGCGACGCATGAAAATATCTCCTTACGTTTGGGTTCCCCGGATTAAGCCGCACTTTGGAATCACGCATGGCGGTACGTTGGACAACGGATGCCTCATCGCCGGTATAGTAAATACAGCTTGCTGACTTCCAGTTGGTTATCGCCCTTGGCGTTGCCATTATTCAAGCCGACCGATATAAATTCCGCGCCGGCCAGATTGGTAAGATGCGCCGGGCCTTTTCCCATGGGACTCAGCCTCGACAGGGGAATCAGCACGGTATGCCATTTGCCATTGGCCGCGATGATCGGCGAAGAGAGCGTGCAATAGCCGGGAACACCGCCTTGGTTGAAAACCATCAGCCGCACCATGGCCGATTTGGCCACCCGCGCCCGCAACAGCACCGCCGCCACCCGTTTAGCATGGATTCCTGCGGGCAGCGGGAATTGCGGATACGCCCAAGGGTCGCTGCCATGGAATGCCGCCTTCATACCCCAGCCGCCGCCCTTGGGAATAAAGAAAGCAGTCTCACCGTCAGCATTTTTTCGCCACCGCGCCAACGCACTGATTTGCAGTTGTGTATGGTGCGGATAACGGGCCAAAAATTTGCGAAGGGTGCCTTGCAATCGGATAGGAATCGCCAGTGGGCTGATGGCCGGAGTTTGGGCACTGGCGGGCACCTCTTGTCCTGTGACCACCAGATAATGGTAATGCAGGAATCCCAAGCCCATATTTTCCAACAGAGGGCCAAGTTTCCATTGCACCAACACATACCCGTGCGCTGGTATTTGCCGCTGGATGTGCAACAGCAAAGGTTTATGGCCCGCCACAAGATGGTCGCTGCGCAGGGTCAACTTTACAATTATTGCATGATCGGCAAGGTTCCACACCCGTAAGGACACGGGCGTATTGGAAGCACTGGAAAGCACATAGGCTTCGGCGGACCAGTCGTCGCTCACTTCCGCCAATTGCAGAATGATCGGCGAATGACGCTGGAGTTTGGGCGGCGGCTGGCGCGAAATCGCATAAAGCCGCCCGGCTTCCGTGTCGGTTTTCACTTGTCCGGCAAACGCGCTGGCCGGGCCGCGAAGATACACCAATCCGTCCGGAATGGGGATCGATCCCTTGGCACTCCGATGCAGCGTGCGGCCATCAATACCTCGAATGCTGATGTTGTGTAAGGCCAAGTTAAGTGTCGCGTGAGGATTCGCTTTTCCGGTGTAGATGACTGCGGTTCGCCGCTCACCCCGGGCAAACACCGGTGCCAGGAGTACCGCGCTATCATTGGTTTTCAGATTGCCCACATAAGACCAGCCGGAAAGCTCCGCCACACAGTTCGCATACGCCGCCATGCTCCGCAAGGGCGTCTGTTCTTGCCCCATCATACCAAAATTATCGGTGCCCTGAACAAAAAATGGATAGACGAAGGCGAAGTAACGCGCAATGCCGCAGGCGCGGGCTTCCACCGCTTTCATGGTGATCCACAGGGCGGAAGTCATGTCCGGCCCGCAGTGGGGGCGGGCTGTTCCGGCGGCCCAAGGCTTGCCGCTTTCGGTGATCCACAGCGGCATGGTCGGCTGACCGTAATCCGCAAGCCAGTGCCGGTAGGCCGCCACCGCAAAAGGTATTTCTGTCGGGGAATAGTAATCATGAAAGCTGATTGCATTTACCTGCTGTAATAAACCGTTCAGCGCACAATCGCGTTGGAAGAATCCGGGCACGGAAAGTCCGAATACACCGCCAACTAGCGGAACATGAATATCTTCGTGTTGAAAACTATACGCGATGGCTTTGACCATCGGAAGCAATTGATCCGGTGGAAAGCCCGCTCCGTCCGGCTCATTCCATATCTCCAATGCTCCCCAGTCTGTGTGGAAATAGCTCCCGATGGCCGCCCAGCTTCGCGCTGTCTGCAGCAGGTTCATCGGATACGGTGAATCGCTGTACGGGTGGGTCCACGCCGGCGCATCGGAAAACATCTGCAGCATCGGCACGTCGTTATTAAAATAATCGTTGGCCAATCGACCATATTGGCAAACACCGTTATCGCTAAATACTCCAGGCGACGGATTGATCTGGGTCCAACTCAAGCGTTCACGCGACATGCCGATGCCGCTGCGGCGTAATATCTTTATCATCCCCACCCGAACCGCCTGGCGAGTCGCCGGGTGATTGACCAGCCAGGACATGGCGCTATCAATGGAGA
>JAJYPG010000324.1 GCA_021795535.1 Planctomycetota bacterium | reverse complement strand
GCAGGCGCTGCTGAACAATCCCGATTTAATCATTATGGATGAGCCGACATCGGGTTTGGATCCGGTGGGCATGCTGGAAATAAAAAACATGATCATGCGGCTTAAGGAGGCGGGGAAAACGGTTTTGCTTTCCAGCCACCAGTTGGCCGATGTTGAGGATGTCTGTGATCGACTGGTGATTTTGTACCGTGGCCGCATTGAGCTTGAAGGTGCCTTGCGCGATTTGCTGGAGAAAAAAGACGTTTTCCAGCTTTCCGCCCGCAATGTTTCCGACGCATTGCAGGCCAAACTTGCGGAAATTGCAGCGCAAGATGGTGCCACGGAAGTTCACACGGGGCGAGCTCGGGTGCGATTGGAAGATTTATTCAAAGAACTTGTGGCACGCAAGCGCAGCGGAGAAGCGCGATAAGCCGGTTGGCCTTGTTGGTGAATGACCACGGTAATCAGGAACGAATGTGTACATGTTTGGATTATTACAACATTTAGGCCCGAAACTTGCCGGAGCGGGGATCGCTTTGGGAACGGTCTATCATCCGCCCTCGCAGCACCATTATGTCAGCATATTTGCGGATGTGGTTATCGTGCTGTTGATTCTGGCATTTGTGCTCACAGCGTTTCGGGATATTGCCCGCTTGGGCCATGGTTTTTCGCGGGCCTGGGCCATTGGCCGTGTGACGATTTCAGAAGCCTGGAATGCCCGCATGTGGGCGGTTCCTCTGGTGTGGTTCGGCGTTTGCGTACTGTTGGGTGAGCTGATTGTCCGGGGGTATGAACCATCGGGCGTCGTGCGCGTTTACATGACGATTTTCCTGCGGGCACAGGCGCTGATTTTACTGATTTATCTGGGCATCTTGGCGTGCGTGACGCTTCCGCGCGAACGGGAGCGTCACACCCTGGTCACCACCGGAAGCAAGCCGATTTCCCGGCTGGAATTGCTGCTGGGAAAAGTGATGGGACTTTCGGCCGCCGGCGTGTTTATGCTGGTGGTGATGATGATCCTGACCTGGGGTTATATGAAAGCGGTGGATTTTAAAATCCGCCACGACGCCCGGGTGCTTTATGCCATGCAGAAGAAAAGCTATGACAACGTTCTGCGCCGCATGCCGCCGGATTCGGGTGTGCATTATCTCGCCAAGCACGGCGTGCTTCAGGCACAGAACTATGTTTCCGGCGCATTAAGTATCGCCGGTTACATTAATTACCAGACCAATCCGCCAAGCCGCCTGCTTAAGGGTGGCAGTTCGGAAATACTCTATTTTGAATTTCCGTCCTTGCCGGCCACCGAATATTACCGGCCCATGTTTGATTTTCATTTTGTGGTCGTTCATGCCCTGCCTTCCACCCAGCCTGTGCAGATTCAAGTTACCTTGGTGCAACGCAGCAATCCCATGAATACGCAGGAAAGTACATTGACCCTCAACGCCAGCGGTCAAGCTGTCTGGATGCCAAAAAATCCGACCGCATTTTTCAGTTATGTTAATCCGCAGACCGGTCAGATTTACAATCCCGGCCCGGTGGTTCTGAAAGTAACCTGCCCGGAATCGGGTGTGTACCTTGGCATTGGTAACGGATTGCGGCCACCCAGCGACACGAGTTGCATCGCGGTGAGTTTGGATACCAACCGCACCGCCCATCATTCCGGTATGATCGCTCCAAAAGCCAATCCGGTAATCACCGGATTTAAAGACAATGGCAAACAGGAAATTGTCGGTCCCAGCATCCGGCATCCGCAAATTAAACCCGAAGTGGCTTCGTGGGATTTTAAAAACGTGGATCAACGGCAAATTCCCATTGGACCCAATGGGAATTTCACGCTTCACATGGTAATCAGCGTCGATAAGCAATCCAATGAAGCACTGGCGCCCATGGCGCAAATTGTCGCGTACAATATCGATAAGCCTAGGGTTCGGAAGACTTTATCCGTTTATGTCAATGAAAAGCGGATTACCGCCATTAAGCTTCCAGCGACATTGCTGGGGGCTGGTGACCTGATTATCAATTTGCGCAGCGAAGTGCCGGGGCACTGGTTCAAAGTTAAAGATGATTCCATGATCATCATGCAACCGCCATCAAGCTTTATATGGAATCTTTTCAAAAGCGAAATGGTTATTCTCTGCGAGATCGTGCTGATTATCTCCATTGGCGTGACCGCGAGCACCGCTTTGGGTTGGCCGGTGGCCATGCTCACGGCGATGGTGGCGTACATTCTGGGTAATTTATTCCATTTTGTGCAAAGCCTTTTTCAATCCGGTGGCCTTGAGCTTTTTGATTATGTGCAGGACGCCCGGATGAAGCATGTCTGGTATTATCAGATCGGCTCATTTATTACCAATGTCATGGTGCATATACTCTGGGTAACCGTGCATCTGATGCCGGATTTCACGCGGTATAATTCCCTGCATTTTATTGTCCGATCCAAGGATATGCCCTTTGAAATTGTCCTGCTGGACATTATCTGGACAGTGGCCTGCATCTTGCCGACACTGGCGATCGGCTATCTGCTGCTGAGAAAACAGGAGTTGGCGTAATGTCATCCAATATTCCACTGCCTCCCCCTGAACCCGTTCGTCCGGCGGCAAGCTCCGGCAAGCTCATGATTCGCATGCGCAGTCAGGCCCGACGCGATCAGGTTGTCTGCGTCGCCATCGCCGTGATCCTCCTGGCCGGTATATTTTTCATTCAATCGCCGTTACGCACCCGCCGCTCCAAGCTCGTTACCAACCACAATAAGAGTGTCGGTGATCTGATAATGACGTTTCCCCGCCTGACGCTCGGCGGGTTCCGCGGCATTCTGGCGATGGTCCTTTGGGAAAATGCGGAAAATGACAAAAACAATCATGACTGGGTACCGCTGGAAACCGATTACAACGCCATTGCCGCGTTGGAACCCTATTTCGGGTCGGCTTATATATTCAATGCCTGGAATCAGTCCTACAATTTATCCGCGCAATTCCATGATATGAACACCAAGTACAAATGGGTTCTGGATGGATTAATATATCTATATAAGGGCGAAAAATACGTTCCTGACAATGCCAACATGATCATGAACGAAGCCAACGATTTTTTCCTCAAGCTCGGCACAAGTTTTGAACGGCGGTATTACACCGCCCGCTGGCGCTATGATCTGGCGCATCTTTACCGGTATCAACCGGGAAAAGTCAGTTCCCAGCTCAGCACGTTGGCGGAAGTGTATTACATCGTCCATCAGCCCCAATTTCATATCAAA
>JAJYPG010000323.1 GCA_021795535.1 Planctomycetota bacterium | reverse complement strand
CCAAACCCCCAAAGCGTTGGTTTGCAGAGTCGGGCCGACGCGAATAAAGCCGCGCTCGTCCAATAACACCCCGGCGTTTTCCAATCCCATGTCGTGCGTATTGGGTTGGCGTCCAGTGGCCACCAGAATGTGCGTTCCGGTAAATTTCCGCGTCTCTCCTTTGATTTTGGTGGTTACAACCACGTTTTTGCCGTCACGGCGAACCTGTTCAATGGCCACACCGGTCAGAATCTCCAACCCTTCATCCCTGAGATAGCCGGCAAGGGCATCGGTTATTTTCACGGATTCGGTGGGCAAAATGTGGTCTGATCGCTGAAGCAACGTTACCCGGCTTCCCAGCCGGGTAAACATCTGTGCGCATTCCAGCGCGATATATCGACCGCCCAGCACAATGAGTGATTCCGGCAGAGATTCCAATTCAAACGCCGTTTCATTGGTCAGATAACCCGCGGTGGTCAGCCCCGGAATATCCGGCAGCGCGGCGGTGGCACCGGTGGCAATAAGAATATTCTTCGTCTGTAACCGCGTATTGCCAACTTCAATGGTTTGTGCGTCCAGCAATTTGGCATGACCGCGTACCAATCGTACCTGGGGATGATGACTGATGACATCAACATATTTTGCCTGTCGCAAGTCGACAACCAGGCGGCGCTTTTGCGCAATGATTGCCGCGAAATCCGTCAATCGGCCGCTGGTTTGAATGCCGGAAAATGGATTATGGTTCGTCCGATACAAAGATTCAGCGGCCCGGATCAGCGTTTTGGACGGCACGCAGCCGACATTCACACAGGTTCCCCCGATGGGCAGGCCATCGTTAATAATGGCGACTTGTTCCGCGCCAAGCTCCACAGCGCGTGTGGCGGCGGAAAAAGCCGCGGATCCACCGCCGACAATAATCAGGTCGGCAGTGGCTTTGCAGTCGCCATTATTGCAGCATGAAGGCATATAGAGACTCCCTTAATCCAAAGGCCCAAATTTCCTGGAATTCGGATGACCAGACAAGTATACACCTTGCACCCGGGTATAAGTTCAAGGCTTTTCAGGAAGCGTTGTTCGCACAGCCTGTCAACGCTATACTTTTTCCTGATTGATTGGGCGCTGTGCCGTTCGCTTTTTTTCCCGGGGAATTCCATGGCTGACCTGCCTGTGGCTAAACTTGCTCTTGAAGATGGTACTATTTTTACCGGAACCGCGTTTGGCGCAGTCGCCTGCCGGGTGGGGGAAGTGGTCTTCAATACATCGCTTTCGGGTTATCAGGAAATTCTTACCGATCCATCGTATCGCGGCCAGATTGTCACCATGACCTATCCGCAAATAGGAAACTATGGCATTGCGAATACCGAAGATGATGAATCCGCGAAAGTTCAGGTCGAGGGGTTCATTATCAAAGAGCTTTCGCCCGTGGCCAGCAATTTCCGGTCCGTGGAATCTTTACATGAATATCTGGCCCGGCAGGGCGTTCCGGGCCTGGCCGGAATAGATACGCGTGCCCTGGTACGCAAGCTGCGCACCCAGGGAGCTCTCAAGGGCGTTATTTGCACGGATCCAGCCCGCGTGGGGGATGATGCAGCTCTGATTCGCCAGGCCAGTCAATGGCCCGGCCTGGTCGGGACGGACCTGGTCAAATTGGTCACGCCTGCCAAAACTTATGAGTGGAACACGGGCAAAGGTTCTTGGGCACAATTTACCGATGCCAACGCCACACCGCGTTATCACGTTGTTGCCCTGGACTGCGGTGCCAAACGCAATATCCTGCGCAATCTGGTGCAAAGCGGCTGCCGCGTCACCGTCGTTCCAGCCTCCGCCACAGCGGACGAAATTCTAGCCCACAACCCCGACGGCATCTTTTTAAGCAACGGCCCGGGCGATCCGGAACCCATCGCCTATGCACAAGCGACCATTCGCAAACTCATTGGCAGGAAGCCCATTTGCGGCATCTGCCTTGGGCATCAGTTATTGGGCCTGGCGATCGGGGCATCCACCTACAAACTTAAATTTGGCCATCGCGGCGGCAATCAGCCCGTGCGGAACACCGGCACGGGCAAGGTGGAAATAACCTCGCAGAACCATGGCTTTGCGGTGGATTTGCCCTCTCTGGAAAAGCATGGCGGGCAGGCAACGCATATCAATCTAAATGACCAGACGATGGAAGGATTTCGCATGAATTCCGAGCCGGTCTTCGCGGTGCAGTACCATCCCGAGGCCAGCCCGGGGCCGCATGATGCTACCTATCTTTTTGACTGCTTTGTGCAAATGATGGGGACTGGCCGCAGCCCAACCGCCGAGGAAATGAACGATGCCCAGAAAAAACGGAGCCTGACCCCCGCCTGACGGAGTCAGATGCACCATGGTCTGGCTTGCCAGCTCTTTTCCACTCCCACACCAACCCTTGTGGCGTTGGCTGCCAGGCCGCGCGTAGTCCCGCCTCAGCCGGGTTTGCGCAAAACTTCCACGTATGGTGTTCCACGTCAACCATCCTGCTTTCATCGGATGCCCATTGTGCCGGACAGGCTCCTGGTAGACCATCAACCCTTGTGGCACAATTTTTTCAGATATGGCCACAAAAATGCCGGGATTCTTCAATATCCTGTCGAATTTGGACCGATAGCAAAGCATATAGAAAGATTCGGTCGAATCATGGCGGAACTTTTATTCCGATACGGAGACCGAATAATGCGAATTTCCGCTGATACGGGTGTGACAATGTTTCCGGGTCTCTGGGAGCGCGGCTGTCCTCAGCCGCTTTCGCCAGTTCGTCGAACACATTTTTGGCTTGCATTTCAGGCCAAAAATAGCCACCTTCCGCCTGGCCCGAAAAAATTGTCACAACCGCTGATACCAGCAGCCCGTGGGTCATACCCTTGTGGAGTACAGTTCTATGCGTCTTTATCAGACGGGCCGCTTCGGTTTTGCGATTATTGAGCTTCTGGTGGTCATTACCATTATCGCTATGTTTATCGCAATTCTGCTTCCTTCGCTGGCCCGTGCCAGAGAACTGGCCAATCGGGCCGTCTGTTCCGCCAATGAACGCGGCATTCTTCAAAGCATGATCGTTTACGCCCAAAGTAACAAAAGTTGTTTTCCCAGTGTTATCGGGCCTTCATCCGGCGTCTATCAGAATAATGTGGGCAATCCGCTTGCCGGGGCTTCGGCCAGTGCGGGAACCGTTGTCTATGGCTACTATGGCACGCCGGAGCAACAGGGGTCGCCACTGGCCTGTATGTGGCTTC
>JAJYPG010000322.1 GCA_021795535.1 Planctomycetota bacterium | reverse complement strand
GTAGGACTAATCCGCAAACGTGCGGAAATAAAGGCTGCCGAGATTTTTCATATTCCATGACAGATCTGTAATATTCTGAATATTGAGCCGATTCGGTGCCACATCATGGTAGCGAAACCAATAATCGTTGAAGTAACCAAATTGACTGGTGATACGCAGCGGGTTATTAAATCGATGGTAAGCCGCCAACGTGTCTTTTGGCATGGCCACACTGGATTCGCCGTTGGGGCCAAAGTAGAGCGTAGACAACGGCATCATTCCGTTGTCCACACCGGCAGCAAAAAGCGGCGTTCCCGCCATTAAGAATGTAATGCCCAGGAAAGTGGAAAGCGAGAGCTTATCCTTCATTCATAACTCCATTTAACCTTTGCCCAAACCCGCGTTGTGGCAAAAAACTTTCCGAAATTGTAGCGATACAACCATAGAGATACAAAATATACCCAAAGTGCGCGGGGTGCAGTAATATTAAACTGATGCAACTAACGTGGCTACATCCAACTTTGCTTATCGCTTTGGCACTTGTTCCACTCTGTGCGGCGACTATGCGGCTTTTTCGACGTTTCTCGCCAACACCACGGTTCGCCGCCCTATTTATGAACGGGCCATGGCAAGCTCCAATGGCAGGTCTGTTGGCCATGACACTGCTGATAATTGCGGGCAGTGGACCGGTCCTTTTACGAAGTCAGGAGAGCCGCCACGTTGTTTTACTGATTGACATATCCGCTGCGGCGCGCACCGCACCATGGAAAACCCCCGCCGGACTTCGCAAAATTCTGCGGAACAGTCTCAAGCCGGGCACGAGGGTGACGCTGGTGATTTTTGCCCGTTACCCACATTTGGTGGCCGATAATGTGCGAGTGGGCAGTGCGCGGAACTGGCCACTCCGTTGGCCTAAAACGGTGGGAATTTGCGGTAATTTGCGAAGAGCACTGTGTTGGCGGGCAACACTTCCACTAAACGCCATCAGCCATTTGCCGCGATGGCTGTTCACCACCGACGCGGACCGGTGGAACATCGCGCCCGGGTGGAAACCACCTTATCAGTTAGCGCTTACGGCCATTAGACCCGGATTGGCCGATGCGGGCGTTATAGCACTGGGTGTAACCCCCCTGCCGGGAGCCGCTGTCGGCAAGGTCGGTTTTAACATTCGCGTCCGAATTGCCGCAACTGGCAAAATACCAATACGCGCTCTTGTGCTGCGTTCAGGAACGCCCGTGGCCAATGCCGCGATTGTGTTCCGCCATGCCGGAGAAAGAACTTTGCTGCTGCGGGATTACCCTCCGGATTACCACGCCAATCCGCCACGGTATACTGTAAGGCTGCAAACGCACGACCCATGGCCGGAGGATGATTACGCGAGCATTTACGCCCCGCCCATCGGTGCAATGCACATTTTGCTGGTCACGAATCATGCCACCGCCCCATCGCCTTTACTTCAATCAAAGGTTAAAGCTGCCAAACGCACCCCCATCATCACGCGCATTATGCCCGCTGCCATACCGATAGGTCCGGGCAGTCTGGCCCGACTAACCAATTTTCAGGCCATAGTGCTGGATAACATTTCGCGCAGCAGCTTTCCCGCAGGCGGCGGGACATTGCTTGAAAAATATGTCAGAGAGGCTGGCGGTGGATTGCTTATTGCCGGTTCCTCGCGTGCGTTTGGCCCGGGTGGCTATGGATTGCCATCGGCCAGTGGCAGCGTTTGGCCAGTGGAAAAAATCTCACCTCTTTCTGCACTGCCACCCACTCGTCCGCCACTATCAGTGGTTTTTCTTCTGGATTCCAGCGGGTCCATGGGACAAAAAGTTCCAGATAGCGGCGGACAAACCCGTTTTGATGTTGCAGCCGGAAGCGTGGCCGCCGCGGCAACATTGCTCAAACCACAGGATGGCATTTCCGTGCTGACCTTTGCGGGCGAGGCTCGTCAAATTCTTTCCGGAAGAGTGCGCTTGATTAAGAGTAAAATTCATTCAACACTGGCAGAGGTCAAACCGACTGGACCAACGAATCCGAATGCTGCGCTACCTTTGCTGCGGCGATTGCTTCGCCCACGTTCACTGCTTATCTTATTGACCGACGGCCACATCCCCTCTATTTCCATACATAAATGGATCACGATGCTGGACCGGGAACAGACGCGTCTGGTGGTGGTTGCGGGCAATCACCATACATCGCCGGCCCTGGCGGCATTGTTGCGTCATACCCATGCACAACTGGCCGTGACACACAATCCCGGCAGTTGGTCAAGGCTTCTACGGCAATCCGTTTATCAATATCTGGCCGGCCAGCCACAATCCAGTCCACTCTTGTGGCATTGGAACACAAATTCCCCTGGAGGAACCACAGTCAACTGGATTCGCACTTGGCTTAAAGCCGGGGCATCTGATATTGCCAACGGCCAGAATCCCAAACACCTGGGAAAGAAGGCCTTTCCATTGGCTGCGTGGTGGCGAAGGGGGGTGGGGAAAGTCGGGGCGATATGTTTTACCGACGAATCCGACGCCTTTGCGCCGTGTGTAGCCAGACTATTGACGACTATTGCATCGCCAAAAGGCCGACGATGGGTTCATATCCGCACACAACGAATAGATGGGCGTTGGCACATTTCCGCCGATGAGCAAAAGAAAGGGCAATTCATAAATAACGCGGAAATCGCTTTACATCTTCTTGGAGCGCAGGCATCTGATGCAAAACGTCTGTTTACTTTCCGGCAAACAGCGCCGGGGTATTATGATCTCACCCTCCCGCATCAGGTGAAAAATCTGGATGCCGTGGTATTCCAGGCAAAGGTATCATCCAAGGAAAACTTGTCCCCGTCCGGCCATCGCCCGCAGCGAATTGTTGCACACATTGCCCCAGCCACGCTCCCACCGCTGTGCCTGCCGGCGACCGCGCCCCCATCAGACTGTCCACTGCGCACGGTAATGCATATCTACGTGAAACGTGGAAAAAAGCCAGTGCAATGGCAACCGGTTATAAGGGGATATGAATGGCATCTCTCTATGCCGCTGTTACTACTGGCGACACTGCTGGTCATGGCGATGTTGGCGCTGGCCCGACGCCAAGGCTTCGCGAAGCGATAACCTTGAATAATCGGACAAGTGTGAAGTTCCCGTTTGAATTTGGAGGCTGGACCAAAAATCTGATCCACTCCGAAAATACACTACAGGGCATTTTGTTTTACCGGGTAAAAGTGAATTGCGCCAGGCGGGAGTCGAACCTGCAACCTTTGGCTTCGGAGGCCAACGCT
>JAJYPG010000003.1 GCA_021795535.1 Planctomycetota bacterium | reverse complement strand
CCCCCCACCGCAAATGTCAAGCCAAATAATGAAACATTTCCAATTATCACACTCCCCGCATCCGCCTTATCCAAAACCGCAGACATTCATAAAACATACGCGGATATTATTGCCACAAAATTGGCCGGGGCCGCGTCATGCCGATACAATTTGCTCGGTTGCTCCAGGCGCAAGGCGACAGACGAAATTTTCCCGTCGCTTGCGGATTTGGAGGTTAAGACAGTCCAAGACCGCCTATGTACAAGAATATAGATGCGGAAAAAACCACTGGGAGTCCAATGTCCAAGCTGTTGGCTGTTTTTCAGGTTACTCGCGTGGCCCTGGCGTTCACGGCCGTCGCCGATGCCTGGACGCTCCTGCTGCTGCACATACCGGGCGAGCCGACACCGCCGCATATACCCGCCGAACTGCTGTTGATCGGGGTGGTGTCCTTTCTTCTATACTGCTTTGGCATGTCGCTTAACGATCTGCTGGATATTCGTCGCGATCGGCTTTTCGCCCCGTGGCGGGCTTTACCCAGCGGGCGTATATCCCCGGCGGCCACCATTATTCTCAGCTTGCTTTGTCTGCTTGGCGCCCTGTTTGCCGCAGCGTTGTTGGCCATGTATCAGACCGGTTTTCTCGTACCGTTGTCGCTTTTGATGGCCATTGTGACTGCCGCCTTGATTATTTTTTACAACGCGGTGGCCAAGTTTCTTGGCTCTGTTGGCCTGATAACACTGGGCCTTGTTCGCGTGGCAAACAGTTTTGTGGGGCGTCCCTACAGTCACTTCATGTTGCTGGCCATGTTCCTGTTTACGCATATTACGTTGGCGGGAATGCTGGCCTATCAGATGGAATCAAAAAGGCCGCGCTTGAAGCTTTCAGATATGGGAATCGCACTGGGATCACTGGTTTTCATCAATGGGGCAATGATCGGCTGGATGTTCTACAATGGTCTGGTGAATCACGAACTCGTGGTTATGGCCATAGGTCCGGGACTGGTGATGATTCTTTACTTCTCCTGGGCTTTTTTTCGATTTTTCAAGCCGCAGCCAAACCGTCGGCAGCAGGGCCAGCGAATTATCTTCATGGGACTCTTTTGCCTGTTTCTTTATGACGCGTCGCTGCTTGCGGCCAACGGGCAGCCTTATGCAAGCCTGTTGATACTGGGGTGCGGGGCGTGTTCCGTGGCGGCGTTTCTGCTGATGCGATTGGCGGGAAAGGGATTAAACACTCGCCCACAATATCGGGTAACGCGCGAATTACGGCGCTCCAGATAGAATTTCCGATAAGATGGATGAGGTAAACCCGCGGCGGCCGGCTGAAAAAGACCATGGCTACGCGGCATTAAGTTGTCGGATGCGGGCGTTGTAATATCCAGGCACCAGGCAAATGTCCGGGCGCAGCGCGGCAACCGGAGAAAAGAATATCCGCTGTCTTTAGAGAAGGATGTTGTGTGAAGATTCTGGTCATTGGCGGCACAGGTGTCGTTTCCACGCCTCTGGTGCGTGCGCTAACACAACAGGGAGGCAGCGTCACCGTTTTTAACCGCGGACGCACGATTAGCCGCCTTGAGGTGGATGTTCAAGCCATTCATGGCGATCGCAACAACCTTGGTGAATTTCAACAACTCATGGCCGGACGGGAATTTGATGTGGTGGTGGATATGGTCTGTTCCACCACGGCGCAGGCCCAGTGCGATCAGCGCATTTTTCTGGGGCGTGCCTGCCATTTTATTTTCTGCTCCACCACGGCGGTCTATGGCAATACGCAAACCCTGATACCCACAACCGAAGGGCGGATTCCCATTCCTATCAGTGCGGCGGCAAAGGAAAAACTCTCCGGCGAGCGTATCTTCATGGAAGCCCAGCGCAGTGACCGAATGAATGTCACCATCTTCCGCCTTGGCCATACGTTTGGGCCGGGGGCCGGGCTTATGGACAATCTTGGACCGGCGGGCGGATGTATTGAGCGTTTGCGGCGTGGCCTGCCCATTGTGGTCTGCGGTGATGGCAACGGGCTTAAGCAGTCTATTTATTGTGATGATGCGGCCAGAGCCATTGCCCTGGCTGCGGGAAACAAACGCACATGGGGCGAAATATACAATCTGGTGGGGCCGGATGTGGTGACCTGGGACCAGTACACCCAGCGTGTGGCTGCGGCGATAGGCGCTCCGGTCCCGCGTTTTTATCATATTTCCACGGACATGCTGTTGAAAATGGCTCCCGGACGGTATCCAATGCTGGCGGACACCCATCGGTTTCACACTGTATACAGTGGCGACAAGCTCCGACGGGATATACCACAATTTCGCCACAGTGTGCCATTTGAGGAAGGCGTGCGAAGAACCGTGACCTGGATGGATGCCAACCCGCAATTGTTATCCCCATCCAAACATACCGACCATGACCGATGGATCAGCCGTTTTGAGGCGTTGACCGATGGCATTCGTGCTGGTTCATTGACAACGCAATGACTCTATGGAGCGCCGTATGCCCGTAATCCGTTTCAGACTTTTCGTATTCTTACTGGTGGCACTGGCAATTATATTGTCCGGCACCAGGCAAATCGCCACGGCCAGAGATATTGGCCCCGGCTGGCCTTACCGCAGGCCACTGTATGTAAATCTGGCACGTTCCTCCGCACCGGGGGCAAACATGGCCTGGGCAAATTTTTATACCAACAACGCACGACTGGCCAATGGGTCCGATCTTCGCGTGACCACCACGGATGGCCGCGTGCTTCCCATGCGCATTTTGCGGATTTCTTCATCCGACAGCCAGGTTCGAATTGCCTTTGACGCCCCCACCGCGGGACGATACTGGGTCTGGTGGGGAAATCCGAAACCGGGAACACCCTCGCCGCAACTGAAAACAAGCCGCGGGGTAATGATGCAAATTTACAATCGCCCGCGCGGCCCGCTCAATAACCGCCGCCAACTCCAGGCGATGTTTGCCACGCATCGCCCGCTGGATACCTTTTTCATTCCCTCTATTTTTCTACGCTATAACCCGATGGGACCGCGAAATAATGATCTGATCCGCTACAGCGGCGAATTGCATATTATGCAACCTGGTCGATACGTGTTCGCCTTTGATCTGGATGGCGCAGGCTATTTTGACCTTGATGGGAAAAACATGCTGACCAAACTTCATCCCGGATGGATGCGGGGAAGAGTACGCTTTAAGCGAGCCATACCATTGAAAGCGGGTTGGCACAAGGTGGTGGTCGGGCAGTTTCATCTCTGGGGAGCTTCCGGCGCGGCGCTGGACTGGCGCTATCCCGGCGTGAAATATTTTTCACCCGTTCCACCGGCGGCGTTTGCCCCCATCGCCATTGCCCGCGCCGGAGCGCTGCGCAAAACCGCGGGCGGATATGCCGCCGACTTTTCGGTTACGCCGCAGGCCCAGATATTTGTTCCCACTTCCCACTACTTCCAGCGTTATACGTTTTCCGCCCTGGTGCCCGCCAGTTTCGCCCCGTCGGTAACCTGGCGGTTTTCCGACGGTCAGCAGGCCAACGGCCTTCAGGTGAATCACATATTCATGGTTCCCGGCGTTTATCGGATCGCCATGACCGTAAATCAGGACGGGCATAGTTTTCACACCAGCATGAAGCTGCTGGTCAAGTCTGAAATGTATGCGCTTTTTCCATTTCCACCGGCGGACCCGCCGGTACTGGTGGCCAATATCCTTAACACCTATCAGCCAGGCAAACTCAATGCCGAACAACTTTACCGGGGAATTGAATTTTTCCATCGCTACAATACCTACCATGGATTAAGCGATTGGGGTTTGGCGTGGGCAGAGTCACAGGACCCACAAAATACGCATCAGGTCAACAAGGCGGCGGACCTGATCGCCCGTGGACTTATGGCTAAAAATGAATTTGTGCGGGCCGCGAACATCTATTATTTGGTGGCCCAAAAGAAAATTTCATCCATCGCGCAAGCCAATGCCTTGCAGCATTACGCCGTGCTTCTGTGTGATCATACCAATTCCGCCAATGACGCGCTGACAAAATTGCGGAGCTGGCGGCAAAGCCATCACAACCTGCCCCTGCAGGCCAAACGCCAGATTAACGTGGCCCTGGCCTATGCCGCAATTGGCACCGGAAATGGAAAACTCGCCGCACAATATATCAAAGATTCCGGCGGCTCATCCATGGCCTATAGCGCCGGGGAAATTCGCCAGGGAGTGCTGGCACGCAATGTTGAAAGCTACATTCAATCAAACCATTTGCGCACGGCGAGGCAACTGCTGAACCAATGGGATGCCGATTTTCCGCAGGCTGTATTAAAGGGTTATACCCGTCTGCTGCGCATGAAGTTACTTGCGCGCAGCGGACATCCGATGGCGGCGGCTCGCCTGGCCATGCAATATGTGCAGGCCCAGCCCAGATCTTTCTACGCGGCGGAGCTGCTTTACAAAGCCTATATCGCCGCCAATACCGCCGGACATCGCAACCGCGCACTGCTGATTATGGCTAAGCTGAAAAAGAGTTATCCCGAATCGCCCTATGCCTATCAGCATTGATAAACCCTATTCGTTGTGGCGCATACGCCACCGCATACGGATTTCGAAAGGAAAGGGTATTTCACGGTAATACCTCGTCAGGGCATTTTCCTATACCGCCATGCAACAGAACCGCGGCACACTTGAAACCCGGCAGTTTGCGGATATTCAGATGTGCAAAACCGCGACAGAGATGTAGTCGTTGAGAAGATTATGAAAGAGTTCTTCAGCGGAATCCGCAAAAGAATTTCAGTCGCGAATACCCAGCCATCGCCGCCGCATGGGCAATAGCGTCAGGCATCCCACCGCCAGAATTCCCAATGTCGTCGGCTCTGGAACCGCGCTGGTATTGGTATAGTTTATCCCGGAAATGGTTTGCGTTTGCGAAGCGGTTCCCGTGACCGCGGTAAAATCCAGATTCATCTGACTGCCAACCTTCGCAGCCAGATCCAAATTGTAATTGAAGACCACGGGGGAGCTGCCTGTGAAGGAAATGGTTTCAGTAAGGATATCCTTGGAGCTATCGTAACTTAGATTTATGCCCGCAACGCTGCCCATATAAAAATAGGAATTGGTGAAGGTATAATAGCCTCCACTGCTGCCGCTGTTACCCGCTGGCAAGCCGGAAGTTGATCCGCCGCCGCCCGACCCGCCGCCCGTCCCGCCACCCGAAGGGATGGAATTGTAAACCGGAGGATCGGTGATGGCATTGGTTGAGGGATTAATCACGAAATTCAGTGTTCCGTTCTGACCCGCCAGGGAAAACTCAGTCTTTGCGCCCGTAGTGTTGGACTGCGCTGTATTGGCCGAGATATTGTAATTGAATGCCAGATCAAAATTTCCGGCGGAGGAAATAGTGCTGTTGGATTGAAACACATTCGTCTGATTGGCCGCATCCGTAACATTAAAGGATGCGCCCGACAGACCAAATGTGGTACCAGCGGAACTCCCGCTGACACTTCCACTGGTAAGAGTGAAGCCGCCTAAATCAGTTGGCGTGGCGCTGGCGATTTCCGGCGTGAACAAGCCGATTCCCAAAAATCCGCAGGCACAGGTGGCCGCAATGGTATAACGCGAAAAATTCCTCATGGCAGGTTCCTCCTTGGCAAATGTCGATTCTATTATTAAATACCGTCACAATACCGCTATGGCTTTGCAACAACTATAATTCCCAACATTCTCCAAGAGAAATATTATTCCTTCAGCAAGGGGGTGTCAATTTTTTCATTGTTTTTGCGAACTCGCGGGAACGGACACCTTCTCGGAACGCCTGTATTCGCGAGAATAAAACCGTGCGTTTGTGAACACACGGCTATAAATAACAGCTTTTCAGAATGGAATAATATAACAATTGCAAAGCGGAACAAATGCATCGTTTATGACCGCGTATGGTATAGCAGGAGTGACAGGGCAAGTAATGCCACAGGCTATGTCAGCGGGCGAGGAGCCGCCGCTTGCGGGTTACAAGCATTAGTCCGGCGATACCGGACATGAAAAGCAAAACCGACGTCGGTTCGGGTGTGGGAACGGTAATTGTGCTTGTGCCTTGTTTACTCGAATAGCTTAGTCCCTGCATCGGATAGAGAAAATGTCCGTAATTGATAATCTGATCATACGAGCCGGAAACCGGCGATGGCGAAGAAAAATAGGTAGGCGACGGTGTGCCAATGTCAAATGTGTCAGCCACATAAACCTGATTTTTGCCAACCTGTGTCAACACGCCACCGGAAACCGGAATGGTAATGGAATGGCCGCCGGGCATAAGATTAGCCACAAAGATACTGGTATGCGCATTACGCACATTCAAATCAAATGGGCTGATCTCACCGCCGGTCTGCTGCGAATAGGCACTGGCCCCGAAGCCGGAATATTGTACGGAAGATCCGTTTCCTTTACCCCAAAAGTTTTTGTTATCTGACCCGGAAGCCACAAGGCTCGAATGTCCCATGACTGTGGTACTTATTACCGTGGTCGTCGCCGAGACACAAGCCGCAGAGCCAGCCACCGCCAGTAAACCCACGGCGATGGCCGGAAGACAGGAAAAAACGCTGTTTTTGACGATATGTTTAGAATACATAATTCAAACTCCAGAAAAAACCAATGGCACAAAACTCAAATCACAGAAGCTACAGAAGCTATGGCCACAAAACCAGCGCGGCACAACCCGTATAAATCCTTTGCGGACGATAGCCGCGGTCGTGAGCCATGCTTCAGAATTGTGCAACCTGCCTCTACCCTTCAAACCCGAAAAGAGACATAGTTAAACCTCTTCCGACATGCCGCATTATAGCATGAAAAAATCGTTGGCCAAATAAAACTTGAATAATTCTTGAAAAAAAGGTGAAAAAAGGACTCAAAATTGAGAATTCCGCTTATTTTCCAGGTTTT
Organism: Planctomycetota bacterium; assembly: GCA_021795535.1. The sequence continues at coordinate 7,234 of JAJYPG010000003.1, read as the reverse complement.
ATAGGATGAACTTTTTCGGGAAACCAATTTTCATAAAATTCCCGCCGGGCGACCTGCCTGGCTGACTTATACCGTATGCGGCTATCGATGGTACATTTGTTCTGACAAAGAGTAGTGCAGGTGTCCAAACCTGCACGCCAGATATGTGCAGGTCTGGAGACCTACACTACAAAAAAACCGGATTTCGTCGTTTGGCAAAAGGATCATCAATAGTCGGCGTGCGGGGCATATTTAACTCGGCTCCCCCCCCACCACCAAATAGCGGACATTTCTCGGCGAGGTGTGGATATGGGAAAGTGGGACAAAACCCATGCAACTCAACCCGTTGCGGGTCTCAGGGAGGTGCGGACGACGGATATTACGGTTAGAATTCCGGGATAGCGTGGTTCGTCCCCTTGACCATTGCACTCCGGCAGGCGATATTCACGCAATATAAGGAAGGCTTGGGCGGGATTCGCGGCGGTCCGATGGACGCCGATGAACACTGATGAACATGGTTTGGCGGTATAGAGACGAGCTGGAACGGAGAAAGGTTGAATGACCAGTATCATTCAACTGTTGAGCATTGAATCATAATTGGCTCCCGCCCGTCGGCGGGTCGTCTGGTAGAATGTTTATGGTGTTGGCTGGCTACGGAGGCATGTGGCTATGGCAGTTGTAAGACAGGGACGCAATTCCCCCCCCTACGCGCTGATCACGTTTGTGTTTCTATGGGTTCTTTCCACTGCGGGGCTGGTGATATTTTATATCGCCTGGGGAAAGGCGGATCAAAGCACAGATAGTGTGAAGCAGCGTCTGGCGCAGATCGCATCGTACCGGGATGAGCAAAATCCCGCCGTGCGCGACATGCTGACCAATGCAACAGCCACGCGAACGGTCATTCACCAATTGCAACGACAAATTGCGGATTTGAAGTTCAGCATTGTTGGTGCACAACATGCCAGCGCGGTTAAAGTTTCCGCCCTTACCGGTTCCACCGGGGAAATTGCCACCGCGCTGAACACGGCGGGAATGTCCGGCAAAAATTTGCTGGCCGCGGTGTCGGAACTCAAGTCTCAACTGGATCAGGCCCAGAGCCTGGAAGCGCAATACAAGAAAGCCTGGCGGAACTACCAGCGGCAGTTCACTGATGCACAGGGCACTTTCCACAGCGACACAGGCACACTGAATCAAAAACTGGCCGACGCCAGGAAGCGAATTGACACACTGACGGCCCAGCTTGATGCGGCCAAAACGCAGCTTGCCGGTCAGGCGACAACCCTGCAAAATCAGATATCCGCCCAGCAGACCAAATTCGTTACAGACCTTCGCAAGGACGTTGTGCTTAAGCAGCAGTATCAACAGGAGCTTGTTTCGCGCGACCTTACCGTGAAAAACCTGCAACACCAGATTCAGGGACTGCGGGCGCCCACGCAGGGTGCCAACGCGATTCTCTCGCAGGCGGATGGAAAAATCCTGCGCGTTTCCGCGGTGAACAATATGGTCTATTTGAACATTGGCAGCAACGATCATTTGAGCATCGGGCAGACCTTTGCGGTCTATTCTCCGCTTCTTGGCGTAGGGAAAGGCACCAACAGCAAGGCGTCAATAGTTGTAACCAAGGTCGGACCGTATGCCTCCGTGGCGCGGATTACACACATCGCGGATAAACAGGCTCTTTTCCCGGGCGATCTTATTGCCAATCCGGTGTTCAGCAGCGATCTGAACCGTAAATATCATTTTGTGGTATATGGCGACTTTGACCTGAATGGCAATGGTGTTCCCACCGCGCAAGGACGGGAGCAGATTGTCAGTTTGATTAAACAATGGGGTGGCGTGGTAGATAAAAAACTCACCAGCCAGACCGACTTCCTGGTGCTTGGGTCTCCGCCGGCAAAGCCCAGCCTGAATTTTGGCGCCAGCGAAACCAAGGCCAGCAGTTCCGTGGCCCAGCTTCAAGATATGGCCCAGAGCCAATACAATGTACTGGAGGCTAAAGCCCAGGGCTTCTCCATTCCCATTCTGAACGCCAATAGATTTCTAGCCATGATTGGTTATTATGCCCATCCGCTGGTGCATCAGTAAGCCCAGATGGAACAGTTATGAATGATCGTTTGAAAAATACGCTGGGATCAGCCCGGCTTAATAACCGCACACTGCTTTGCCCGTTTATCACCGCAGGCTATCCGGATTTATCAAAACTGGTGCCCATGCTACTGGCCCTGCAAAAGGCCGGCGCGGGCATGGTGGAACTTGGGTTCCCCTTTTCCGATCCCATTGCCGACGGTCCGGTGATTCAGGAAAGTTATCGGCTGGCTCTGGAAAAAGGGGCCACGGTTGAAAAAATTCTGGAGGAAGTGAGGCGGGCACGTGACGCGGGATTCAATCTGCCGCTGATGGCGATGGTCAGCTTCAGCATTATGTTCCGTTATGGCACACCGCAACTGGCCAAAGCTGCGGCGGAAGCGGGCGTTGATGGTTTTATTCTGCCGGATGTAACCCTGGAAGAAGCGCCCGCGGTGATGGCGGAACTGCAAACACATGGTCTGGCGTGCAGTCTGCTGGTGGCACCGACAACAACGGCGGACAGGCGGGCGAAAATAGCGTCCTTATGCACAGGTTTTGTGTATTACCTTTCGGTAACGGGAATAACAGGCGAACGCACAAGCCTGCCAACGGATATTCAGGCAAATTTAGCGCAACTTCGCACGGTAACGGACCGTCCGATTTGCGTGGGCTTTGGTATTTCCCAGCCTGAACAGGTGCGGAGCTTTGCCGGTCTGGTGGAGGGGGTGATTGTGGGAAGTGCATTTATCCGCTGCATTACGCGGGAACTTTCCAGTCAGAAACCCGATGTGGTGCGTGCCGTGGCGGAATTGGCCTCCACACTGGCCGCACCGCTGGCCAGCGGCGAAACAGGAAAATAAACGATGGCGACAATCATGCAAAGCAAAGAAGCAAACCCGATGGATGTGGCGGAAATCATAAAAACCGCGGCGCGACGGACCGATTCATTCCTGAAGGAATTTCTGCAAAGCCGACCGGGCATTCCTCCCTTGCTGCGCGAATCGATTGAATACAGTCTGTACGGGCCTGGGAAACGAATTCGTCCCGCGCTGGCAATGCTGACCTGTGCGGCGGTCGGCGGTGCGGACAGCGATGCCCTGCCAGCTGCGGGAGCGCTGGAATTGATCCATTGTTTTTCGCTGGTGCATGATGATCTGCCCGCCATGGACAATGACGACCTGCGCCGCGGGAGGCCCACCAATCACAAGGTTTACGGTGATGCCGTGGCCATTCTGGCTGGCGATTCCATGAATACGATCGCGTTTGAACTGCTCGCTGAGCGGGTACCCGATGCGCAAAAATCCGTTTCACTCATTGGGGAACTGGCGCGGGCCACCGGGCCGGGTGGCATGATTGGCGGACAGGTTCTGGACACCTGCCACCCACAGGAAAAATCCCGCCCGAACGCCGTGGCCAGTTTGGAAAAATTACAGCTTATTCATCGACTGAAAACCGGAGCCCTGATTAACGCGGCATGCCGCATGGGGGCCATTTCCGGTGGAGTTGATGGCGAAACACTGGGTAAAATTGACACGCTGGGTCATGCCATTGGACTGGCCTTTCAAATTGTGGATGATTTGCTTGATGTGACCGCATCGGACCAGCAGTTGGGCAAACGCACGGGCAAGGATGCTGTGATCGGCAAACTAACCTATCCGAGTCTTCTGGGAATTGAGGAAACGCGTCGCCACTTGGCAAGGCAGCAGGAAACAGCGCGGGATATTCTGGGACAATTTGGGCTGCGTGCCGCCCCTCTGACCGCCGTAGTGGAAATGCTGGCCGGTCGGAACAAATAAAGGCGCTTCGCTTCAAAGATCAAAAACACTCAGATCAATGATCAATAATTCGGAACGCCGCGCGACGTGAAATGTTCTAAAACCACTTAAAGTACAGAAGATGGCCGATGGCTGCGACGGGAACATACGAATACCGGAAGAGCCATTTATCTTTATCCAATTTTTATCCATGTCCGCGCATTCCCAGCGAACAAATAATATGCGGGTCGGCCTGCTCGGGTTCCTCGACCACATTGCACAATTCATTCTCCGCCCGCAATTCGATGACCAGCCGCGCCAGTGCATCACTGTCCACCTTTTCCCGCAGGCGTTTTCCCAGTCGCTCCCGTGCGGAATCCTTTAATGGATAGCGGTACAGTTCATCGATCGTCCGGTCCAATTCGGGCGGCTTAAAGAGCGAATGGCCCAGGCTCGCGTGGTAGGCCGTCAGCAAATCATACACCTTGCGCCGCACGCTTCGCGAGCCGCCCAATTGGCCGCCAACCGCTTTTTGATCTCTGGCCGCAATCGCCAGCGCTTTGCCCACCAATTCGTGATGATCGGGGAACTTTTCCACAGCCGGGGTCTGCGGATCGCATTCGGCGGATCGCAAAATCTCTTTGGCCGCCTCTGTCACAATCTCCCCCTGCTTGTCCAGCCAGATCAGCGAATTATTTCCCAACGCATTTTGGGTAAACGTAATAACCCCTTCCGGCTGGCCGTTGGTGGGCTTATGTTCCCGCGTGGAATAGACCACGTTGGGGAGCGATTCAATTGCGGTCGCCAATTTCGGATCATTTTCCGTTGCTTTGCGCCAAATTTCCGATGCGTAGGACGAAATATCCACGTCGGATTCATCCTCCCGTTCCAGCATGGCGGAATTCTCATTAAACAGATTGTGGAACATATCGGTATTTTCCACCGGGTCCCCCTCTATAAACATTTCATCTGATCCAATGATTTCCCCTTCCTGCCGCTGCCTTTGGCGGATTCTCTGATGCAGCCTAATAATGCGTTCGACCCCGTCCGCCGGTAGAAAGCTATGGACCAGAATTTCCGGAGATTGCTGCCCGATGCGATCCACCCGTCCCACCCGCTGAATCAGCCGAATCAGCGCCCAGGGCAGATCAAAATTCACCACCACCGCGCAATCCTGTAAATTCTGGCCTTCGCTAAGGACGTCGGTACTAACGAGCGCGCGTAATTCATCGTCTGTGTCGATGCGCGAGCGTACTTCGTTGCTTACCGGGCTGAACTGCTGCACCAGTTTTGTGGGGTTTTCGCTTTGCCCGGTCACCACCGCCAGGGCGGTCACGCCCGCTCTGTTTAGCTGTCGTTCCAGATAATTGGCGGTATCCGCAAACTGCGTAAAAATGAGCACCTTTTCCCGCACATAGGTCTGCTTCAGCAACTTCATAAGTTCCATAAGCTTGGCGTCATTGGCCGGGTTCCAGTCGCCGACGCGCTTGCGGATATGTTCCAATGCGGCAATATCTTCCTGCAAATGTGCCGCAAGTGCGGCATCAAAAAATTCCGCCGGCAACCATCGAAAGGCCTTGTTGTCCCGCATTCGTGTATAGAGTGCTTCAATCTCATCCGGTGTGTCACTGCCGGCAATATCATTTTCCTGCGTATCATCGACGGCATCGACCAGGCTGTCGTTATCCACCACTGTGGTTTCAAATATTGTTGCATCTGATGAGCCAATGGCAACGTCCAGATTATGCTGGAGGGCAAACAGGGCCGCCTTATCCCTCTGGATATGCCGTTCAACCGTCAATTCAAACGCGGCCCCACTGCTTTCCAAGCGTTTGAAAAAGCTGGTACGGCAAAAGCCGATCAGGTGTTTTCCCGCCCGCGAAAGGTCGTCCACCAGTTTGCGGTGCGATTCTGAACTGTCCGGCCAATGCAAGGGGGCTTTGACATAATTCCCCAGCCCATACCGTGGCAGGCGCAATCCGTTGATTGCGTGGACGGTTTCATCAGAGTGCATTTTTGCGTATTGGTCGGCGGCATTTTTGTCATCTACCGCGAAGGTTACGCTGCGAAGCACCCGTTTAGGAAAATAAGACTTTCTTCCATCATGAAATTGCAGGTATTGGCGTCCATTGGCCGCATCCAGCTTCGCATAATTCTTTTTGATAAATCCGCGTGTGCGGCGTACAAGAAATTGATCCATCAGCAGCCGCCAATCCTCGGGCAGATCGGTCTTTTCAAAGGCGGCTATCGTATGCGGATCCGCCTGCGTGCGTGCGGAAAGCATATCCATGCCATGCTGCCGGATAAAATTCTCCGGCCTTACCCCGAGTTGTGCCTCGGCCGCCAGAAATAGCCGCAACTGGCTGGAGAGGTCCATCAATTCCTTGTTATAGGGTGTGGCCGTCAGCAGAATGACATCGCTCTCATTGCGTTCAATATAATCACGCACCGCCTTGTATTTGGCGGTTTCCCGGTTCCGCAGATTGTGGCTTTCGTCGATCAGCACTGTGCGAAAGCGTTTTTCATCCTTCAGTTTGCGATCGACCAGGCTTAGCGGCATCACGTCGCCGCGAATCTCGTAGTTGTGCAGGTAATTCTTCCACATTTCCACCAGATTTCGGGGGCAGATCACCAGCGTCTCATGATTCTTTTCTTCCTGAATTGCCTTGGCAATGGCGGATCCCACCAGTGTTTTTCCCAGCCCCACCACATCGCCGATCATAACGCCTCTCTGCGTCCTTATTTTCCGCAGCGCAAGTGTCACCGCCTTGCGTTGAAATTCCAGAAGTTTGTTCCCCATATCGTCCGGCAGGTCAAATTCATCTTCGCCCAGCCGGGCATCTGCCGCCAGGTGATAGGCCATCTTCAAATAGATATGGTAAGGCGGCGGCTGCACCGGGCGTGCCCAGCTTGATTCAATAATGTCCGCAAGCTGGGTGGAAATGTCCAGGCACCACCGGTCGAGCCAGCGGTCAGAAAACCATCGGGAAAGTTTATCCCAGGCGTCGCCATCGGTAATATCCACATTCAGTTCACCCTGCCCGCGCAAGCCAGCCATGGTCAGGTTGCTGCTGCCCAGAAACCCAAGTTTCGGGCTTAGCACGTCGGGCCGTTGGAGGAGGTACAATTTGGCGTGCAGCGGATAGCGCAAAAACAGTTTCACCACGACCTTTCCCGTCCGAATTTGCTCGGCCAGGCGGCGCAGGCCGCGTTCATCCGCCTCGGTCGGTGCCCCCATTTGCAACTGCTGGCGAAAGTTTTCCGCCAATTTCCGCAATAGCTTTTTTGACTCCCCGGTATCCAGTTGCGCCAGCGGGTCGGCGTTCTCATGCATTCGCAGCGCGATGCGCAATTCTTCTTCCGGCAGCCTCTGCATACCCACCAGCAGGCGGCAACAGTGGCCCTCGCCACCGGCCCATTTTTCTACATATTCA
>JAJYPG010000321.1 GCA_021795535.1 Planctomycetota bacterium | reverse complement strand
ATAGCCATTGATCTGGCGCGGCAATTTGGAATCCGTAACATTCGCTGCGCCCGCGAGCGGCCCATAGCCGGTATTCCCCGGCCTTCCGCGGGATACCGCGTTCTTTCTCGGCTGGCGGATAAACTGGCGGTAAAAATTCAGGATGCCGGACTGCAAACCAGCGATTGGTTTTTCGGTTTGGCGTCCACAGGCGGTTTTTCCGCCGAGGTCTGGCGGACACTGTTAAGCAATTTGCCCTCCGGCATAGGCGAGGTAATGGTTCACCCCGGTCAGCCCGACGGCCTTTCCTCCTCCCAGACGCGACTGCTGGCCGAGCGGCAATTGGAATTGGATGCCCTTTGCGATCCAGGGGTTAAGACCCTGGCACACAACGCGGATATTAGCCTGATTCATTACGGGTAGTGAGACTTATATACCGCGCATGCTCAAGATTAAAATATTTCGTCGGCCATTTTGGCGAATGCCATGTCCAGGCGAATGTCTTAACGGTGGGGACCGCGCTAATATTGGTATAAGGGTACCGGCTTGGCATGCCGGACGGTGGGCACCTTTGTGGAGATACAACCATGGCAATCTTTCCCAGCAGACACTTTCCGTTGCACCGGAGTCCAATCGTTGGACGGCAAGTCCCATGGGCTTTCATTTTTACGCTTATGATGGCTTTGTTCAGCACGGTCTGGACGGGAGGATTCGGCCCGATGAGCGCTGGGACTGCGGCAGCCAATGCTCCCACCGGGGTTATAAGTGGCGGCATTGTGTACCGCGCTGCTGGCAAGCCGGGATCGCTGGTTATTCGCGGCAGTAGTACATTTCATAAATGGTCCATCACCACGCACGGGCTGTCGGGCTTTGCGACTTTCGCCTTGGGAAAACAGAAAGGTTCTTTGACGGTCATGACGGCACTTAAAAGCATTACGCTGAATATCGGCGTACTTTCGCTGCGCGGCAGCGATGGCCGGGGCATGGATAAAACCATTTACACAAATCTTAAAAGCAAGGCAGACCCAACCATTGTTTACAAGCTTTCTCATGCAGTGTTAACCCCCACGCCAGGGCGTGGCAAGCCAGATTATTACTTCAAGACTCGTGGAACATTGACTGCGGCGGGAGTAAGCAAAAATATCATGCTGGTACTTGCGGTCTTGCCGCGGCCCGGAGGACGTCTTTCCATTTCCACCCACACAGTGCTGACATTTCGTGAATTCGGCATCAGTCCGCCAACCGCCTTGCTGGGCATTATTCGTGCAGACAATAAGTTGAAGGTTCAGGCAACATGGAATCTGGCGGAAAAGTCCACCAATCCAACCGCCGCCGCCAAATAAGGGCCAGTGCAAAAACAACTTCGGTTTTTACAGATATAAGAATCCATCGTTATTCGCGGGCCTGGTTCAATGATAAGGCGGTATGCTGCGGCGGGTGGTATATTTTTAATTCAATTCGAGCGGGCCACGGGATAACTCCCGCTGCTTCGCCGGGAGCAGGAGAGAGTTGAGCATCAGTTGATCAGTAGAGCTCAAGGAAAGACGGCAAATAGACGGGAGGTACGTTTTTAATTCGAGTCGAACGGGCCACGGGATAACTCCCTTAGCTGGTCGCCTGATGAGACCAGTTAAAATATAAACATCGAAGTTAATCTTGCACTGGTCCTTAGGCCTTAAGTTCGCGAATATCGGGCAAATTCCGATAATAATGATTGAAATCCATTCCGTAACCGACCACAAAATCATCGGGAATATCAAAACCGACGAAATCCGCGGTCAGGCCTTTTTCCCGGGCAACATCCTTGCGCAGCAGGACGCAGGTCTGAATGCTGGCGGCACGCCTGCGACGCAGCATGGACCTGATAGCCGCGATGCTTTGCCCGCTTTCCAGAATGTCATCCACAACAAGTACATGCCTGCCCGCGACGGGCAGCTTTCCCGGCAGCAGAATTTTCACGCCCCGGCTTCTGGTCGCGCGGCCAGGGTAACTGGAAACCGCGACAATATCGACCTGCATTTTCATGGGTAGTTGGCGAATTAAATCAGCGAGAAAAATGAACGAACCGGTCAGTACTGGAACTATCATGATTTCATGTTTGTCGTAGGTGGCCGCGATTTGGCGGGCAAGTTCGGCCACGCGACGGGAAATCTGGCGGCTGGTAAACACAATGCGTGCCGCTTTCGGTTCGGTTTCATGATTTATCATGGCATGAATATACCTTATGATCGGCAGAGTAACGAGCCTTTTCGACAAAAAAGGCTGGGCATTCCTGGTTTATAATGGGCCAAGGCACTGTGGTGGGGGGGCGGGACAGATGGGATGATCTGGCTGGATTGAGAGGGCCTCTGCGTGGCAAAGAATTTACTTTTTATCATTCAATTGAATCCATCCCATGGTCGCTATTTTGTAGCGGTTGCGAGAGGTGTTCAAGTTCGCACGATGAATAATATCTTACAAATATATGGCAATGTGTATATTATTGTGTTTAAGATCGCCGCAATGATCGATTCGTCGCAGCTTCGCCGACGTGTATAAACCATTCGTAAAGCGGGCACCTTGAACGGACTGGCCGGGTTGCGGAGACCACCTTACACGGAGCTGATTTCCGCCTGTTTTCCCGCGACAATTTCATCCACTTTCGCTTCAAAACCCTTGAGCAGGTTCTGAATATCGTCCCGTGCCCCTTTTACCTGATCTTCCGGCAATGCGGCTTCCTTTTCTTCCAGTTCCACCGCCTTGTTGGCGTCCCGGCGATTGTTCCGCATCGCAATACGGCAATGCTCCGCCGCCTCTTTTACTTTTACCAGTAGTTGCTGGCGGCGTTCACCTGAAAGGGGTGGAAGCACCAGTCGAACCTGTTTGCCATCGCTGATGGGATTGATTCCCAAATTGGCCGCCTCCAGGCCTTTTACAATATCCTTAAGACTTCCCGGATCAAACGGTTTGATGACAATGGAAGTTGCATCCGGTGTGGTAAGAGAAGCCAGTGCGCGCAGATCGGTCGGGGTGCCGTAGTAATCCACCTTGATATATTCCACCAGAGATGTACTGGCGCGACCGGTGCGCAAACCGCGCAGCTCATGGCGCAAATGTTCAATCGCTTTTTCCATGCTGGCTTCGGCTTCAAATAGAATCTCATCAATTGGCATAAATAGTCTCCATTTTTCGTGCCCCAATCCAGTTTTGGACGGCGTTTTCGCAGGGGAAAAACCTGGCTGTTCGGGGCTTTATTTCCAGCAGAATCAACCTGTGGCCGCTCGAACCACATTGCCATCAT
>JAJYPG010000320.1 GCA_021795535.1 Planctomycetota bacterium | reverse complement strand
CATATAAACCGCGGCCAATCGCCGGGCGACCGCCGACGCCACAGGAAATGGCTGGCGACGGAAATAAACAATCAGCAAACCAACACCCAGTATGGTGATTACCACGCCGGTCCCAACAATGATATTCATGATATAGGAATCGACATTTCTCCAGAACGCAATGGGCACGGTGGGCACAAGCAATCCGAAGGTTGTAATCAGATCACGCGCTCCCATGACTCTTCCGCGGATATAATCCGGCACCACGCGCTGCAGCAGAGTATCAACGGTGATGAACATGATGGCCCCGAACAGCGCCGCGACCGTCAGCCAGACCAGAAATGTTTCCCAATGCGCCGCCCACGCCGCCATGAGTAATCCAACACCAATCGCGACCGCCGACCACCCGATTCCAATTTCTTTAGGAATTCCATTGCGCGCCCTGCTGACCAGCACCGCCCCGACAATCATACCGATACCGGCAACGCCCAGAAAATAGGCGAAATCACTATTGGAAAGACCGAAGCGATCCGTAACAATGGCGGGCATGCAATTAAGTATCACCGCGCTGGCGGTAGTGAACGCCAACTCCAGCAAAATGGCCTGAAGCGGATGTTTGTGGACTTTTAGATAGCCCAAAGCGGTTTTCAATTCCTTAAGCAGGCTGTTGTGGCGGGCGCCGCGCACCGGTTCGGGCCGATCCATCCCCGGACGCATACGCATGGAAAATACCGCGAAGGCCGACAGGCAGTATGTGCCCGCATCCACGTACATGGCCATTTCCAATCCGAATTTCAGCAATAATCCGCCCAGAATAAATCCCAAAAGCGTGGAAATGGTCCCGGCGACAGAAAGAAAAGAATTGGCCTGCAACAACTCCCGGGGATGCACCAGGTTCGGCACGATGGCGGCGCGGGCCGGTGAAAAAATTTCTCCAAAGCAGGAGAGAATAATCTCTGAGCCAAACAGCATAATCAGAAGCATCCCGGTGGAAAGCGTGCTGTGGTAGGCCGCCACCAGCAGGACGGTTCGGGCGATAATGACGATGATGCTACGCACCAGATCGCAGGAAATCATGACCCATCGACGCGGCAGGCGGTCGGAAATAGCTCCTCCCAGCGGAGCCAGGAGTAAAAACGGTAAAAACATGGCTAAATTAAGCTGTGCGGTGTGCTGGGCGGATTCCACATGGCGTTTGAGCACCACGTAGCAAAGCAGTTCCAGCATCACAAGAAAATGTACCCGGTCCCCAATGACGGAAACCACATAGCCGCTCATTAAGAGAAAGAAATTACGGTTGCGCAGCAGGGGTGGAAATTCCTGCAATAAGGGTGTATCCGCCGAGATACTTTTAACTGCGTTTTGCGACATTACCTCTCCGCGCTTGCAGGGAAACACCTTGCGCCGCACCTTAACAATCCCGATTGTGGACTTTACCGCTCGCCGACGCAAGGCCACGACATCATTAGCCAAACGCGCCGAAGCCATAGATGATGCGGGCAAAAATAACTTTTGACAAATCTGTTCAATCCACCGCAGCGCGGGGCGTGGTATCTGTAAAAGTCAACTTAACCGTCGATGCGCTGAAAGCAAATCCGTTCTCGTGATCACGCCGAGAACATGATCCGGCTTTTCCGGCTTGAAGACGCCGGCGGGTGCATTGGCTGGAGTCCCGTACCGACCTGTCGCGCCCTGGGAACCCACGCGATTATTCTGATCGGTCCGTCAGCGGATTATGCTGCTTCATCGCCGCATCCAGTACGCCGTTAATAAAAGCGGAACTGTCTTCTGTGGAATATTCTTTGGCCATGTTAATCGCCTCGTCGACCACCACCTTGCCCGGCGTTTCCGACTCATGCGTGAGTTCCCACAGCGCCAGTCGCAGAATATTGCGATCCACGGCCGCCAAACGGGTAATCGTCCAGCGGGGAATCAGCCGCGACGCCCATTGATCGGCGTCGTTGCGATAGTCCCAGGCTCCGCAGGCCATCCGCGTGGCAAGCTGCCGCACATCATTATCATCGGCAGCCTGATTGATAAACGTCGGCAGCATTTGCGCGATAAAAGCATCGCCTTGCACCTCCGCCTGGTAAATGGCCTGAAGAGCAATGCGGCGGGATGCGGATCGTTTTTGATGGGTTGTATTCACAATATTTCCTGTTATAGGTTCTGTGCCGGAGGCAGTTTTTGCAGCACATCGGCCATTTCCATGGCAGTGCATGCGGCGTTCCAGCCGGTGTTGCCCATTTTTAATCCAGCGCGATCCATGGCTTGTTCCGTAGTATCGGCGGTGATAATGCCAAAAATGGTGGGTACGCCCGTGGCCGGGCCAATTTCAGCAATGCCGCGGGCGGCCTGTTGGGCGACGTGATCAAAATGGGCGGTCTGGCCGCGGATGATGCAGCCAAGGCAAATAATGGCGGTGAATTTGCCGCTATTAGCCAGCCGGGTGGCGATTGTTGGAATTTCAAAACTGCCCGGCACCGAGATTTTAGTAATCTGTTTTTCGGTTGCGCCGTGGCGCAAAAGCGCTTCGACCGCGCCATCCGCCAGGCGGGCGGTAATTAGACCATTAAATTCAGCGGTGATAATGGCATAATGCTGCTTCGGTTTAACATTCAATTGACCACGCACTTCTGAGATCACAGGCACAACTCCACCAAAACAAGTCAGTTTAGTGTAGCGGTTTGGCAAAAGACAGTCCAATTCGATTTCAGCCCTACGGTGAATCGGGCGCGACAATTTTTCTGATCGGGGCGGAATAACGCCAAAATGGGGGTAAAACTGGGGCGTTCCAGCGCCGGTGGTCTTGGGAGCCGGAACGAGATGGTTGATGGTGTATGCCACCGCCGGCAGAGCCGGCGGCTATGTGATGGTTTCCTGTACGGCGTTGTGGGGCGGAAATATCGGCGCTGCCGGTAAATCCGGCAAATGCAGGCTGGCGACGGTGCAAACGCGGCTCAAAAGGCCCTTTTTTGAAAGCCCGAAAAAAAAATAATTAAATATTTTTGGCTTTTCATTTGACTATTAACTTGGAGCGGGTTATACTCGGTTATTGGAGTAGGTCTGAAGGTGAGGGTTTGACAGCGAAATTCTGTTTGCCCTTCAAAAAATAGCGAAGTAACAAATACAGCGAAAGCTGAATGATTTTTCAGTTTTTGCCTTGGTTTGTGTATTTTGTAAATTGCAGGCATGAGCGTGCAGCTTGTTGTTGTCAACAAACCGCTTGTGGCCTGAACTGTCATTATCTTTATGGGAGGCCTCACAATGAAGACCGCAACAGT
>JAJYPG010000319.1 GCA_021795535.1 Planctomycetota bacterium | reverse complement strand
AATTGCGGTTTAAACGGGCATGTCCGCGGCAATTGCGTTGGCCACGAGGCCTTCAATATGGGCCAGTTGATCGTCAGAAATGGTGGTGGGCTGAATAAAATCGAAACGAAGCTTCTGGGCGTCCACCAGCGATCCTTTTTGCTGGACATGCTCCCCCAGCACTTCACGCAGCGCCCAGTTAAGAAGGTGGGTGGTGGTGTGATTCTTTTCAATGCGCTGGCGGGACGCAAAAACCTCCGCGGTAACGGCGTCACCAACTTGAAATTTTCCTGTTTTCATCTGGCCGGTATGCAGCACAAACCCACCAGCGTTGTGTGTGGTCTCAACGGCAAACACTCCGCCATGGTCGGTGCGAATTTCCCCCTGGTCCCCAACCTGTCCACCCATTTCGGCATAAAAATTGGTTTTGTCCAGCAACAACGCCAGTTTTGCCGGCGCGGTGGCCTCATTTTTTAAGTGTGAGCCGTCCCACAATGCGGCCAGAGTCGCACGCAGCGGTTTGTGTAGAAATTTCGCCTGGTCATTGGTCGCATGAACCCGCATGGTTGAAAGCTCGGTCAGAACATTATCCGGCAATTCGGCCAGAGTGTCCGCCGCGCCGCGCCCGGCGTTGCGCGCCTTGTTGCGGGCTTCCTCCATGAGTTTTTCATAGCCGGCCACATCCACATCCAGGTTGTGTTCGCGGGCCATGACCTCTGTAAGATCAATGGGAAACCCGTAAGTGTCATGAAGCTTAAACGCATTGGCCGCCGAAACGATCGGGCGATCATTGGCCTGCGTTAGCGTTTGGCCACGGGCATCCCGTGCGGCGATCGCAAAAAGTTCCAGTCCGCGATCCAGCGTGCGGCTGAAGCTTTCCTCTTCGCCCGCTATGAGTTTGGCCACAGCATCGGGATGGGTTTTCAGTTCGGGAAATGCCTCGCCCATGGAATTTACAATAACCGGCACCAGTCGATGTAAAAACGGTTCGCGCAGTTCCAGCGTCTGACGGCCAAACCGCACAGCACGACGCAAAATGCGCCGCAGCACATAACCCCGGCCTTCATTCGATGGTATCGCACCATCGGTAAGGGCAAACGTCAGGCATCGGATATGGTCGGCCACCACCCGGAACGCAATATCACGCGCGAGATTCCGGTTGGTGGTCTCTTCACTGCTGGCTTGATCCAGTGTGGGAAATTCGCCGCCGTAGCGGTGGCCGGAAAGTTCCCCTATGGCGTTAAAAATAGGGGTAAATAGATCCGTGGCATAATTGTCATTAAAGCCGCCAATGACCTGACAGATACGTTCCAGCCCCATTCCGGTATCCACATGTTGTGCAGACAGGGGGGTAAGTTTGCGGTCTGCGCCGCGGTTGTATTGAATAAAAACCAGATTCCAGATTTCCATTACACGCGGGTCCGTGCCATTAACCTGTGGCCCGCCGGTGCCATCGGGCGTGCGGTCAATAAATATCTCAGTGCAGGGGCCGCAGGGGCCGGTATCGCCCATTTCCCAGAAATTGTCATGAACGAAGTGATGGATATGGTCGGGTTTCACACCGACGATGGTTTCCCACAGGCGGGCGGCTTGATCATCGGGCGGTACACCATCACTGGGGCTGCCCTTGTAAACCGTCACATGCAGCCTCTGGGGGTCAAGTTTCCAGACTTGCGTAAGCAGTTCCCAGGCCATTTCAATGGCACCCTGCTTGAAGTAGTTGCCAAAGCTCCAGTTGCCAAGCATTTCAAAAAAAGTGTGATGACGACGCGAACGTCCAACATCATCCAGATCATTATGCTTGCCGCCGGCGCGGATGCACTTTTGCGTATTGGCCGCCCGTGGCCAGGGGGCTTGGGATGTGCCAAGAAAATAGGGTTTGAATTGATTCATCCCGGCATTGGCAAACAGCAAGGTCGGGTCATCCAGCGGCACAACCGGGCTGGAGGGAACAAAGGTATGCCCGTGTTTGCTGGTGAAAAAGTCAACAAATTGCGAGCGAACTTCGCGTGATGTCATGTACAGGCTCTCCATGGGCCAAAACCAAAACCCTTAGTTTAACCGGCTTTGCATTGGGTTTCACCCCGCAGGCTGCGGCTTTGCCACACGGGCGTGGCAAATTTTCGGGCCTCTGGGAGCACGGCTGTCCTCAGCTGCATTTCGTCAGTTCGTCGAACGCATTTTTGGAATGTATTTTAAGCCAAAAATAGCCACTTTCCGCCTCGCCCGGAAAAATTGCCGTTCCCTGCCACACCTGTGCACAAGGCTTTCGGCGGCCCGTTGTGTTTCCGGCCCGGGAAAGCGGCAAGACGCCGCTTCTTCTTTATGGGCAGGTTTTTTCCAACGGATTCTTTTCTTTACAGTTCCGCGAATTGCATCAGTTCGACTTTTTCCTGGCGTAAGGGGAGCACCACCTGTCCATATTGTTTTTTGCCCGCTTCAGCCATCATGCGGCGGACTTCCGCGGGGTTGTATTGGCCGGGCAGACCGAGAAGTTCCCAGAAAATATCGCCGGTGCCGCGTGTCCCTTCCAGTGGGTTAATGGCCTGCATGAAGGGCTGAATAATGCCTTGGCAATTTTCAAACACACCGGACTTTTCCGCCCAGGTACAGACCGGCAGTGTCAGTGATGCCTGACGTGCTACGCCATCCGGACGGGTGGAAAGAACTGTTAAATTGGCCAGTGGTCGCAGGTATTCGCCAAGGTCGGCATCGTTGTGCGCAATGGGGTCGGCACAAACAATACCGGCGTGAATGGTGCCGGATGCGAGTTTGGCTGCAAGCTGATCAAACATAAGGATATTGCCGCCAAAGTGCGCCCGCACATTTTCCGCGCCCAGGCGGTTGGGGGATTTATCCGCTCGAATGGTATAGGTAACCGCGCCCGTGGCGGGATTGGTGAATACCTGATCCTGGGCATCCATTTTGGAACGGTTCAGGCCCAGCGCGCAACCGGAATCCATTTTGCGAGCCCAGGTTGCCGCGAGAAACATTTCCTCTGTGGAATCATAAGGGCTGAGTATAAGAAGTGTGGAACCTTCACCCTTTTCGGCGACGGTTTTTTTGATATTCCGTTCCAGTTGTTCCAAGCCCTGTTGCCAGGTCAGGCCGTCGGGATTGGTTTTGGAGGTAATGGCATGAAGCCGATTGGTATGCACAAAATCCCATCCGTAGCGGATGTCATCGGATATCCACCATTTGTTAATATCTTTATTGAATCGCGGTTTGACGCGGTAAACGCGACCCTGATTATGTTCAATGAAAATATTTTCTCCGCCGCTGGAAAATGGCG
>JAJYPG010000318.1 GCA_021795535.1 Planctomycetota bacterium | reverse complement strand
CCGCAAGCCCAGCGCCAGTGTCCGGCAATTGCATCCCACCGTTCAACCATCAGAGCCGGAAATTGCCCAGTTAGCTGAAATATTAAACAAAGCCAAATCCGTGACAATTCTTGGTGGCGCAGGCTGCGCCGGAGCGCACAGCGAACTTATGCAGGTGGCGGAGAAGCTCAAATCGCCGATTGTCACAGCCCTGCGTGGTCTAGAACACATTGCTTATGACAATCCTTATAATGTGGGCTTGACGGGTTTGATCGGATTTTCATCAGGTTATCACGCCATTAAGGATTGTGACACGCTGTTGATGCTGGGAACAGATTTTCCATATACCCAATTTTATCCGCAGGAGGCCACGGTTATTCAGGTGGACCAGCGTGGGGAGAATCTGGGCCGGCGTACACGACTGGACCTGGGGCTGATTGGTGATGTCAAGGCCACACTGCGTGCGGTATTGGGAAAACTTGATACGAACGCTGACGATAAGCATTTGCAAAAGTTCGTCCGCCACTATCAGGATGTGCGTAAAGGCTTTGATGGGTTGGCTGTGGGACATCCCGGCAGGAAGCCGATTCATCCTCAATACCTGGCCAAAATGGTTGATGATGTGGCGGCAGAAGATGCCATCTTTTCCTGCGATGTGGGCACACCCACCGTATGGGCCGCACGGTATTTAACCATGAATGGAAAGCGGCGGCTGATAGGATCGTTCAACCACGGATCAATGGCCAATGCGTTGCCGCAGGCAATTGGGGCGCAACTGGAATGTCGCGGGCGGCAAGTGGTGACATTTTCCGGAGATGGAGGGCTGGCAATGCTGTTGGGCGATTTGCTTTCGCTGCATCAGTTGAACCTTCCGGTGAAGATAGTGGTTTTCAACAATGGTGCGTTGGGGTTTGTTGAGTTGGAGATGAAGGCTGCGGGATTTCTCGGTCACGGAACAGAACTGAAAAATCCGAACTTTGCCGAATTGGCGAAAACCGCCGGACTGCGCGGCATTCGGGTGGAAGACCCGGCGGACGTGCGGCCAGCGCTGACTGAGGCATTTCATTATGATGGGCCTGCGCTGGTGGATGTGGTGGTGAATAGACAGGAACTCTCCCTGCCGCCGTCAATCAAGTGGGATCAAACGGTAGGATTTAATTTATGGGCGTTGAAAGCGGTATTAAATGGTCGAGGCGATGAAGTGATTGATTTGGCCGTGTCGAATTTGATACGGTAGGAAATCATGCCATGACCCTCCACGCGGTCTGCCGGGTGTGCCCTTTTTTATCGGGAACCTGAAAAAGCACATGCGTGCCGACAGGCACGCCTCTGGGAGCGCGGGTGTCCTCACCCGCTTTGGTTCGGCAACGTTACCTGCATAAGAACATAAACCCCTGTTCTGCAAGCAGTTTGCCAATCCCGATAAAAACGGGCACACCTGGTCTGCCAGTTTGCCGCATGTTTGCAGTTCAGGCCGGATACTGTTGCCCAACCGCGATGTCCGCTTGGTGGTAGGACTCATCCTGTCCATGCTTATGTGCCGCGGTAGACTTCTACATCCACAGCCGTGGTATCTTTGAGTGTATTTTTAACCGTACACTGCTGAGCCGCTCGTTTAACAGCATCGATGCGGGATTCCGGAAATTCAGCGGGTAACCTTATGTCTACCATTACTGAGCCGACGCGCAGCGGCCCTTTCGCCACTTGAAAATCCAGGTCTATCTCAAATCCTTCATGGGGGAGCTTGGCCGTTTCACAATATTTTGCAATGTGCATGGCCATGCAAGCTCCCATAGAGGCCGTGAAAAGTTCAACCGGGTCCGGTCCGGCATCCGCGCCGCCTAAATTGGCTGGAACGTCAAGAACCACCTTGTGTCCGCGAATATCTGCTCTCACGCGCAGAGCACTTTCATGTTTAATGGAAATAAGACTCATAAGTACCTCTTAGACATCAGAAATCGTAATAGCCTGGGGTTCACACATGGAAATACAGCTTTGGCAATTGCTGCAATCCGAGGTATTCGCCGCGATCACGCGGCCATTCTCAAGTTTGTAGACATCATTGGGACATATATTGACACATTCGCCGCAGACGGTACATTTTGTCTCGTCGATGACAATCAGATACATAAAAAACTCCTTTATTTTCCAAGCACAAGGGCCTTGCCCAATAAATCCATGACGCCAACAACCTGGGCATTCATGGCATAATGCTTAAATGCCACTGGGAACTGTGCCTTGCAGATGGCGCAAGGCGTGGCTAGATGCGTTGCGCCACTGGTGCGGAAGGCTTCTAATCTCGGCTTAACACCGTTCATCCGCGTTTCCATAAGTTCTTCGGTTAGCAGGCCTCCGCCAGCACCGCAGCAGAATGTTTTTTCACGGATTGTATCGGCGGGCATTTCGCGGAAATCATTTACTACCGCACGTAAAATTTCCCGTGGCTCCTCCACAAGACCGCCGCCACGGGCGAGATTGCAGGGATCATGATAGGTAACGACCAGACCGTCGTTGGCTGATTTATTCAGCTTGAGCCGGCCTGTGCGGATAAGCCGCGCAGCAAGTTCACAAATATGTTCCGGACAGGGTGGTTCCAGAAAATCCAATGGCCCGTTGAGCGTGTTCATAAAAGCCTGTGCCGCACGCCAGGCGTGACCGCATTCACCCATAACCAGGCGTTTGACGCCCAGTTGCCGCGCGGAGTCCACAATTCGCAGGTTGATTTTCTTGAGCTGCTCGTAGTTCAGGAACAAGCCAAAATTGCCCGCTTCACTGGCGTAGGAGCTCGTGGTCCAACTGATGCCCGCCGCGTGAAACATCAGGGCATATCCCATCATCGTGTCGGTGTTGACAAACAAATCAGCCGAAGGCGGTACCAGAAGTACTTCCGCACCGGCCTGATTAACCGGAACTTTGATGTCCAGTCCGGTTTGCGCCTGGAGTTCTTCTTCCAGAAACTGGCAGCCATCAATCCATGCCGCTTCTGGGATGCCGATATTATTTCCAACCTCATTCGCTTTTTTGATGACCTCGGCGATATATTTTGGCGCAACGCCAATCGACGCCATGATTTCTCGTGCGGCCATCGTTATTTCCGCCGTGTCCACGCCAAAAGGACAAAATTCCGCACAGCGGCGGCACTCCGAGCATTGGTAGAAATATGTGAACCACTCATTTAGCACCGCATCGGTGAGTTCCTCGCCACCCGCCAAATGAGCCGAAACCCTTCCGGCTGCGGTAAAATGCCTGCGATATACTTTTCGTAGCAGTTCCGCACGGGCTACAGGCATGTTC
>JAJYPG010000317.1 GCA_021795535.1 Planctomycetota bacterium | reverse complement strand
TACAGAGGCCTCATACCAGTCCAGCCGCTGCCCGCCTCCCGGCCATAATGGATCATGAAAATGATGATTAAAAATATAATCATCGACATATATATTATGAAATGTCTTATCCCCCATCGCCTTGAGGTGCTGTGCCCAATTATCAAAGGCGGTTGTGACTTTCCAGCCTGCCTGCTGGCATAGTACCGGATCACCAAGTGCCGGATCACCGCCGCCGACAATAACCAGATTATCTCCCACACGGTACAGGCGCGTTTGTATCGTGCCGTGCGGCCCCAAATGATCGAAGGCATCCGATGTTGTCAGCAATTTCCCGCAACTACCCGGCATAAGCGGCAAATCGGGATTATAACTGTAAACAGCGACGGCACGCCCATTGCGCAACTCCGCCAGATTAATCGCAACCTGCCCGCCGCGCAGTTGCGGATTGGTTAACAAGCCCGCGATCCGACCGGCGAGCGTTTCTGCTCGAGCGGTGACCGGCATCGCCATCAGCATCGCGGCGAAAAGCATCACACCAAGGACCGCTTTGCAAGAAAATCGCTTTTGGTACATCCATGCACCCTGTAAAAAAATGTCTCAAGGAATGATTGGCCATAACCGACGTTTGCCATCATGCAAATTTAATACTTTGAGCGTGCGGCTCAAAACAACAGTTCCTATACGCCAACTGGGTTGCGTTAGTGCGATATTGGCGTTCCAAGAAGCCGACCAACTTCGTCAAGCTTCTTTTTCATCGTTTCGGCCGTATTGGCCTCCAGGTTTAAACGCAACAAAGGCTCGGTATTGCTTTTGCGAACATTAAACCACCAAGTGTCATATTCCACGGTAATTCCATCGAGGTAGTCTATGGACGCGTCTTTGTAAATTTGCGCCAGTCGGGCAATCGCGGCATCTTTATCAGATACCTCATAGTTAATTTCTCCACTGCTGTGCCACCGCAGCAATGGTTTAAGCACATGACTTACAGGCGTGTCATAACGCGACAGCACCGAAAGCATGCAGGCAAAAGCAATAGCTCCGCTGTCGCAGTTGAAGTTATCGCGAAAATAAAAGTGTCCCGACAACTCGCCCCCAAAAATACCCTTGCTGTCCGCCAGAGACTTTTTCATAAACGCATGGCCCACGCGCTCGCGTCGTGGCACGCCGCCGGCATTTTGAATCTCTTCTTTCACCACACGGCTGGAGCGCAGATCATATACCACCGCCGCGCCAGGATTGGCTTTCAGGAAATCTTTGGCCAGCAATGCCGTGGCAATATCGCAGCGGATAATGCGGGCCTGTTCATCAACAAATATGCACCGGTCGGCATCACCATCAAAACATACGCCCAGATCAGCCGCGTTGGAAAGCACGGCTTCCTGCAATTGTCGCAGGTTCGCGTCCACCAGAGGATTCGGCTCATGCTTGAATGAACCGGTGATCTCCATGTTCATGGGAATGATATTAAGGTTAGGCTGATCCATGAAAATATCACGAATAAATTTTCCCGCCATACCATTACTGGCATCCACGACCACCTTGAGGGGCCGCGCCATCTTCAGAAACCGCAGTACATGGCCCTTGTAAGGAATTTTAAGATCAATGTGTTCCACAGCACCAAACTGCGCAGGCGGATTTTTCCGCATGGAAAAGACCAATCGCTTGATCTCCTGAAGGCCGGTATTCTCACCGACAGGCCGGGCATTGACACCGCTGATTTTAAACCCATTGTAGTTTGCGGGGTTATGGGAAGCTGTGGTTTGAATCCCGCCGCAGCAGCCCAGATGGTTAATAGCAAAATAAATCACCGGCGTGTCGATCATCCCGATGTCAATACAACCCGTACCGGTGGAGCGAATGCCTTCAATCAGCGCTTGACTAAGCGATGGACTGCTTAGGCGCATGTCTCGGCCCACAATGACCATGTTTTTCCTGGGGTCGGCCTTATCCAATCCGGTAAGATTCATCCGCATGAATTGGGCGCACGCATACCCGATTTTCCAGGCCATATCCTCATTTAGTTGATCCGGGTAAGTCCCCCGCACGTCGTAAGCCTTGAATACTTTTTCGTTCATGTAAGGTCCTCATGGATACTCGTTTATTTTAACTTTCAGCTCGGAACACTGTCGCGAATCCACCGCACACTGTTGCGTTCCATCTCAAACCGCCGGAGGTTCGAATAGCGCCGCGTTCCACCACATACGGCCAACCGGGCCGACTGATACACCATCAGCCCGGATGATATGGTATCGCAGAGTGAATTGATATTCCATGATGCCGTTGCGGTATTCTTTAGCAAGCCATAGGTTGTATGCTAGGATGGTAAAGTCCGGGCCGCAATCAGAGGCCCGGGCGTACCGATATTTTTCTAAAGTGTGGCAAGCTCATTGACTTGAGGCACGTCACCATCAGCCTTTGCTGCTGGTGGAACACTCGTGGCCATTGAAGCACCGACATGAACGGCCAGTACAGAGCAGGCGCTGGCTTGCACAACGGACGACTGGGAGCGACTGAGTATTTTCTGTTTGAGTTGCCACTGTGCGGAAATACCGAGAATAATCAGATCATAATTGGCCGATTCCCTCACGACCACATCCACGGGCGAATCACTTTCCACCACCTGAAATCGGACCTGCCGGGTGCTCCCGGGCGTGGCAAACTGCCGATCCACCAGTGATTGCACGCCAATGCGACCAGTGTTATCGGCATGACTTCCGGGCTTAACGACATGTAGAATTGTCACACGCGCGTCGTGACGCTGCGATATTTGATCGGCCGCCAGCAACGCTCCAATATCCTGATTCTCTCCAATGTAGGGAACCATAATGCGTTGAACGGCGCGCAGATTCTTTTCGACCAAAATCGCGACATTCCGATTGGAATTCAGAATTACTTCATCAGCGATGCGCCCTAATGCGGAGGTTGCAAACAAGCCATGGTGACCGCCCAGCACAATCCATCGCACATCATAACGATTGGCTGTCAGTGTAATATCAGAGGCAAAGTCGGTGCTGACAAATCCCACCGCGCTGACCGGCACATCCATGGCGGCAGCCTGCCGCAGGGCCAGTTCAACGGGATCATTGGGCGTATAAAAAGCCTTGCTGCGGCGTTCATGCTCATCCGGGTTGTTAAGATGCAGCACACAGAGTCTCCCGGTCCCGGAGCCAAGTAACAACGTTCCCACGCGCACCAGACCGGGCGCGGTTTGAGGTGAGGAAACCGTCACCAGTGCGCGGGATTCTCCAAGAATCGGCGCGGGCTCTTCCGCCGCTTCTTCTCGGCGCTGGCGA
>JAJYPG010000316.1 GCA_021795535.1 Planctomycetota bacterium | reverse complement strand
ATCAGCTAAGACGGGTATGAAAAGGGTTTGACAATGCCGCGCCAACAAAAACATGGCTTTACACTCATTGAATTGCTGGTGATCATTGCCATCATCGCCGTGCTTATCGCCCTTCTCATGCCCGCGCTAGCGATGGCAATTGCGGATGCCAATACAACGGTCTGCATCAGCAACCTGCGTCAACTCGGCATTGAGGCACAGGAATACGCCACAACCTACCAAGACTCGTATCCGCTGGGCTATTACAATTATGGCAATCCGTCCTGGGCGCTGGACCATGTGCGCAATGCTCAAAGCAATCAATGGATTTATACGCCCGGAATTTTGTTCATGGGACAGACCAATCTTCAAATTCTGGTCTGCCCGATGGTGCATCAGACCCCGGCGACCGGCCAAATAGTTCTCGGCTATAACTACAACACCAGCTACATCGGCCATGGGGCCTTGGAAGGACCTGGGGAAACCATGCTCGCGCCCGCCCGGAGAACCGATGTGCAAAATCCCTCCACCTGCGCGTTATTCGGCGATGGCGGATGGACCGGTGGAATTGATTACTGGATGCGCGCTCCGGTTCTGCTGAATCCTGTCCCCAGTAATGCCGATTCAGTCAGCGACGCGGAACGGGCCTCCGGCACGCAGGCATTTCGGCATCAGGGTTATACCAATGTGGTGTATTGTGACGGTCACGCGGCATCGCAAAAACAGTGCTTCACAAACACGCAACCCACACCAGCCGCCGTCGGCCCAGGCACTGGATTTTTATCCGCTGATAACTCTGCCTATGAAACCAACCTCCCGTAAGAGCCGGCACACGGTCGCCCCGAAATATTCTCTGCGCCCGCCATTAATTACTTTTCGCCGGCGCTTTCTTTTTTTCCCGTCATGGGTTATTGGTATTTATTATGGTTGAACGTCTGGTCATCAAGGTCAAACATTGGCTTGATCCCATCGCGCAAGAGCGGCTGGAGGATATGGGCTTTTTTCGTGAAGGTCCGAGAAACGGCGCATGGACATGCTATTGTGATCCATCCGAAGCCCAGCAGATGGCGCAATGGCTTAAAAAGCGAAACGTGAGTTTTGACATTTCGCCCGCTGACGGCATTGGCGAGTTAAAAAAATACAGCCGCCTCAGCGACATGCTGGTGAACAAAACCGGCGGCGGCCCCACACATTGCGCACTCTGCGGCGCCAAGGATGTATTTTGTCGCCAATGGGTGCAGGGTGATGATGCCGATAACATCGACTATCCTTCCCCAGTCCGGTTTTTTATGTGCGGCCAGTGCGTGCGTACCCTCATGCAGTCGCACCCGCGATTATACGCTCCCGCGGATGATGTGTTGTGAACTGGGGCGGTTAGAGCTTTCCAACGTCGCATAACTAAATTTTTGGAAAATTATTGCACCTCGCCTGATAGTTCTGTCCGATAGTAACTTGCGATGAATATGCAGACTCAAACAATTTGTGATTCGAAAGTGTTGCTGATGTTCGCGGCCTTAAAACCCGAAACAGAAGCCGTACAAACCGCTGTGGACCGCTGGACGCATGATTGCCCGTCCGTCGCCCGCTCGCGGTCGTACGACAACATCAAGGTCGAGTGCATCGGAATGCGCGGTACCCGCCTGCGGGAGGTTCTCCCCCGATATGCCCATCAGCGGGTGGCCGGCGTTATTGTGGCCGGCGTAGCTGGCGCGCTGGCACCGGAACTGGCCATCGGTGATCTGATTATCGACACCAATTCAACCGATGCGGTTCGCGTTGCCGAATTCATGAACGCGATGTCCAGCCAGAGGCGCGTTCGCGTAGGCCCCATTCACACCGCCAAGGAATTGGTTGGATCCGCCAGAGCAAAAAAACAGTTGTATAAAGAGACCAATGCCATCGCTGTCGATATGGAAAACATTTATACCCGACAACTTGCCGAACGGCGAAAGGTGCCCTGGCTGGGGATCCGGGCAATCAGTGATACCGCGTTTGAAAATATTTCCTCAAAAGTCGTGCATTTTGTAGATGGTTCCGGTACGGTTCGGCCATGGGATTTAACCTTAAGCTTGGCCAGAAAACCAATGCTTATTCCACAACTCATCCGCTTGGGCCGCAATACCCAATCCGCCACGCGGCACCTTTCTGACGCCATCGGAGCCGTGATCCGCAGCGGTTGGCCATTCCAGTAAGCGATTCATGGTGCATGCTTCACGGCATATTCCACAACATTGGTCGCAAGGCCCACCGCCGATTTCGGCGTGTAGCCCGATATGCCCCATGTTTTTATTCCCAGAAGGCCCGATGTAACGTCATCCGGCGAAAACACCAGCACCCACCTTCCAGCATGTTTAATACCCAGGAATTCCGGCACATGTTTCAAGCCGTTTACATCGGTATAAAACCGTCGATACTCCGCGCGCTTGGAATCCATTCCACCCGGCATTGTGCCGCTGTAAATCGAGCAATTCGCCGGTAATTTGCCCATAACCGCTTTGGGATACAGCTTCATGGCCAGTGCGTAAAACGAATCGGTAAATTGTTGATGCCCCCCCGCCGCATCCGCAAACAACATTCCCCCTTGATTCAGATATTTCCGCAGTGCCGCAATTTGTGACGCCGTGAATAAGAATTTTCCGGTGCCCGTCATATCCAGTAATGGCATCTTCTGCGCGTTAAGTTTGCTTACAGTTACAGTTGAAACAGTTATTTGCGTCTGAGCGTTAGCGCGAGCCAATAACGCGAATCTTGGCCACGCGCCAGGCTCGGGGTTCCAGTTGCCATTGTACTTCAGCCGGCCCACCCTAATCGTCCGGGCCGGACTTCCCGCCGCCGCCGGGGGCACCAGCGAATGCAGGCGATCCGCCAGATATCCTTTACCCGTGGCATACATGTATAGGTTCATCGGTAATTCCCAATATCGCTTTTGCGAAAATGCTCTGCGTTCCCATACCGCGCCCATATCTTCAGGGCTGATCACCCACACATCGCGCACTCCATTGGAAATCGCCAGCATATTAAAATACATGTGGTACCACGGCTGCATGGTTAACAGCATGCTTTTCGTCGTCAGGCGATGAAATTCATATTTATTGTCCATCACTTCCCGGCCATATTTCAACATCGCTCTTTGAAATTCCAGCGATGAACCGTCACAGGAACAAAAAACCATGCCGCCGGCATTAATATACGCCCGAAGTTCCGCGATCTGTTCGCTGCTGAATTTTGGATCTTTAGATCCCGTAATGATCAGTATCGGAGACGTCAGCCAATTGCTCACCGGCGAATTAAAATTCACCACTTG
>JAJYPG010000315.1 GCA_021795535.1 Planctomycetota bacterium | reverse complement strand
GAGAACACCATCATTAAGATCATGAAGGAAGCCACGGAAAGTTGAAGAACGCGGGCTTTATTCTCCATTCAATCGTGCCTGATCGGGCTAAAACCCGTTACCGCGTATATACGCGGAGAGTTGGTCCTTCGATCATGGTGTAACGCATTTTATTAAACACTTGGAGCCAACACGGTTACGTTTCTGGTGCGATCTTCAAGGCCATGCCTGCGAAAGGCTCATCCCACCATGTTATGGCCACTGAGTTGATCGGGAAACCACTTGCCCCCTTTATGAGAGAACCCTTTATGACCGAAGCGGCGCACCATCAGGTCCTTATTTTGCGGCCAGCGCCGCACGCAAATGTCGGACCAGATGGTCTTTTACCTCGTCCATATCTGGTGGATGGATAAGTTCACTGGCCAGCGATGTTACTGGCCGCCCCAGGCCGCAGGGATTAATCAAATTAAAAAATGAAAGATCAGTGGTGACATTCAGCGCAATGCCATGCAGCGAAATCCAGCGTCGCAATTTGATGCCCAAGGCGCATATTTTAGCGGTTTCCGGTGGCGAGAGGCGCCGCGATTGCACCCAGACGCCGGTAGCCCCGCTCTGGCAAAGTGCGGGGAGCGAAAAATCGGCAAGGGTCTTGATCACCACCCGTTCCAGCATACGAATATAATCATGTATACGCAAATTATATGAATTCAAGGGAATAATCGGATAGGCCACCAATTGTCCCGGGCCGTGAAAGGTTATGTCCCCGCCGCGGTCCGTCTCCACCACGGCAACACCAAGCTGGCGCAGCAACGCCTCATCCGCCAGAAGATGCCTGTGCGATCCCGGATGGCGGCCAATGGTAACAACCGCGGGATGCTCCACCAGAATAATCGCCCCGTCGGGATAGCGGCCATCCAGAACATCGGCATGCACGGCAAGCTGATAATCCCATGCGGCGCGGTATTCCTTCTGTCCGATGTCAAAAACGGGAATGGCCACCACAGCCGAGGATTCATCCGGCATGGACGGCTGCGCGGTCATTTGCCGCTCCTGGCCACGCCGCGGGTTTTTCCGGGAACAGCCCCCGACTTTGCCGAATCTGATCTGGTTGCTGGCGAAAGGGCGCAGCGCAACACATCATCCACAGAATCGGCAAAGGCAAACCTCACCTGCAGCTTGACCGCGTTTTTCACATCTTCCAGATTTTTTTCGTTGCGACGCGGCAGCAACACGGTTTTAATGCCCGCGTGTTGTGCGGCAATCACCTTTTCCTTCACACCGCCAATCGGCAGCACCAGGCCACGCAGTGTTATTTCACCGGTCATGGCCAAGTCGGGCCGCACCGGCTGATTCAGAAACAGCGATGCCAGAGCCGTATACATCGCCACGCCGGCCGATGGGCCATCCTTAGGCACCGCACCAGCGGGAACATGGACATGCACATCCAGACTGGCAAAACCCTGTGGATCAAGCCCCAGTTTGACCGCGTTGTTCTTCAGCAGCGAATAGGCTGTCTGGGCTGATTCCCGCATCACACTGCCAATCTGCCCGGTCAGTCGCAAACGGCCTCTTCCGGGCATGCGTGTGGCCTCCACAAAAAGAATATCACCGCCCGTCGGCGTATAGGCCAGGCCCGTAGCCACACCGGGAACCGCCGTTCGCAAAGCCACTTCGCTTTCAAAAATAGTGGGGCCAAGACAGGTAATTAAATCCTCCGGCATGACCACCACGCGCGTCACGTTGGAAAGAGCCTTTAGAATCGTTGCGTGGCCATTGGTGTGTGCGGCAACCGCATTCGGCGATTGCGCAGGCTTTTGCCCCGGCTTGCCGTCCGATTTTTCATCCAAGACCGTCCCAGTCCGCCCCCCCGCCACCGCCGGGGTCGGCACAAGCGCCGCCGCGGGAAGCGTTTGGACAATTCTCGCGGCCACACCACGCAGCACCGAACCAATGGTTCTTTCCAAGCTGCGCACCCCGGCCTCGCGCGTATAACGGTCAATCATGGCTTCCAGCGTTGCGGTGGGAATATCGCATAGTCGTCGCGTGATGCCATTTTCCACGAGTTGCCGGGGCAGGAGATACTTTTTGGCAATCAAAAGTTTGTCCTGCCGGGTATAGCCCGGAATTTCAATTATTTCCATGCGATCGCGCAGCGCGAGGGGGACCGGTTCCATATAATTGGCGGTGCAGATAAAAATCGCTTTGCTCAAGTCAAAAGGAACGCCCAGATAATGATCCTGGAAGCTGTTGTTTTGTTCCGGGTCAAGCACCTCAAGCAGGGCCGACGCCGGATCGCCGCGGAAATCGGCACCCAGCTTGTCAATTTCATCCAGCATCATAACCGGATTATTCGTTCCGGCTTTGCGCAATTCCTGAATAATTCTTCCTGGCATCGCACCAACATAAGTCCGTCGGTGGCCACGAATGTCGGCCTCGTCACGCACACCGCCCAGGCTCATGCGGATAAATTTCCGACCCAGAGATGCCGCAATCGATTTTCCCAGACTGGTCTTGCCAACGCCGGGTGGGCCAAGAAAACAGAGAATCGGCCCGCGTCCGGCTGGGTTTAGTTTTCGCACGGAAAGAAATTCGAGGATACGCCTCTTTATTTTTTGCAGGTCATGGTGGTCGCGGTCTAAAATGCGCCGCGCTCGGTCAATATCCAGATCGTCATTCGTGGCGATATTCCAGGGCAATTCAGCCACTGTTTCCAGAAACGCCCGGATCACACCATATTCCGGCGATACCTGCGGCACCGCCGCCAGACGAGCCAATTCACGGTCCGTCTCCTTTTTCACCACGGCCGGGACATTCGCCTTTTCCAGCCGGGCCTTGAGGTCTGCGAGTTCCTGCGTCTGCCCCTCATCCAGGCCAAGCTCTTTTTGAATGGCCTTAAGCTGTTCCTGAAGGAAATAGGTACGCTGGCTTTTATCTATGCTGGAGCGGACCTGGGACTGAATATTTTCCTCCAGTTCCAGAATTTCAATCCGCGTGGCCAGCTTTTCGCGCACCCGTTTGAGCCGCACACCAACGTCGAGTTCCTCCAGAATGGACTGCTTTTCCTCGGTTGGTTCCTGCAGATTTGAGGCGAGGAAATCCGACAGCGTGCCCGGAGAATCAATATCATTCAAAATTCCCGCCACCTCATCGGGAATATTGGGAGACAGTTCAATCATCTTTTTCGCGGCCTGCCGCACGCTTTGCACCAGCATCTCAAATTCCGGGCTGGAGGGCGGCGTTACATCCACCAGCGATTCAATGCGCGCTTTTATATATCGGTCCTCGACGATAAATTCCACCACCT
>JAJYPG010000314.1 GCA_021795535.1 Planctomycetota bacterium | reverse complement strand
TATCATCGGGCAAGTGAAGGGTGGTTTTCAGGAATCGGTTATTGACCGAACGAATTTCAATCAGACAGGAAATATCCGCCTGTTCAGAAGACGCCCGCCCGTAACCGGTCATGCTTTGGATCATGGTTTGTCCAGAAAAGTGTCACAGGGAAACAATTCAGGGATGGGTGGTGGCAGGAATGGTCGCAGCAGTGGCTGGCGGAGTTTTCTTTGCCGTAGCCATCGTCGCTGCCGCCTTGCCAACCGTACCGGAAGGCGCTTTGCCTGCCACGGGGGCCGTCGTGCTGGTGCCAACCACTGGGGGGGTGGTGCCCTGCACCCGCCAGTTCAGCCAAATGGCCAATGTCATAAAAACCACAAAAAAGATGACGGTAACAGTGGTAAATACATCGCCGGTTTTCGTACCAAAGGCCGACCCGCCGCCACCCGCACCAAATGCGCCAACCAGGCCACCGCCGCGACCACGCTGAATCAGCACAATCAGAATCAACAGAAGCGCGATAATCGCAAACACGATGGATAACAACGTTGTGAACATAACTTGCGTTCCTTTATTCGTCCGCTCTGGCCTCAGTGTTTTAGTGGACAGTCCTGGCCTTCATGGAAGCCTGTAAAATGCCAATGAATTCCTCCGCCACAAGGCTGGCTCCCCCCACCAGCAGACCGTCAATATCAGGTTGGGCGAGAAGTTCCTGGGCATTAGATTTCTTCGCGGATCCACCATATTGAATGCGAATGGTAGCCGCAAGCTGCGCTCCGAATTGTGTTGCAAGTCGGCTGCGAACGAAGGCATGAACCTCCTGGGCCTGCTCCTTGGTTGCGGTCTGACCGGTGCCAATGGCCCAGACCGGCTCGTATGCAATAACCAGCAATCCCTTTTCCACCGCGGCCGGGCCAATGCCCGCAAGGCCCAGTTCCAATTGCCGCGCGACCACTTCATTGGTGTGGTTCCGCTGACGTTCTTCCAGCAATTCACCCACGCAGAGAATTGCCGTTAATCCCTCGTTAATAACCGCGTGTACTTTTTTATTAAGAAAAGAATCGGTCTCACCAAGAATGTGACGACGTTCAGAGTGCCCAACCAGCACAAATTTAACGCCCAGCTCCTTAAGCATGGCGGTACTGACCTCGCCTGTGAAGGCACCTTTCTTTTCATTGGATACATTCTGGGCTCCGAGCATAATGGGCGAGGCATTGATAGCCTCCGCCACGGTTTCCAGATGCACGAGAGTTGGAATGACCACCGCCTGAGCTGGGCAATCCGCAGGAAGGGTGTGGACCAGGGCGCGGGCAAGTTTCAAACTTTCCTCTCGTCCCAGATTCATTTTCCAGTTTCCGGCAATTAAAAACTTTCGCATGGTTAACTCTGTTTACCTTTCTGGATGTAAAAACATCGTTTTATTTCGCCGGTTGAAGGCCATCCATCGCAAGCCTTTAATCCGACTTTTAACATCGTGTATGGTTGTTCAAGTGGATTACACATCCACACAACAGCCACGCACCTTTTAATTTCCCGCGATTCGCACGGGGGCGTTATTTGGCTCCCACCGCTTGTATCTTCGCTCCGGCATGTGTGGAGAAGGATTTCCCCAGAACCTGTGCAATGGCCTGCAGGGTTTTCATAAGGCTGGTAAATGCTTCGGGCAGCAGGGCCTGTGGGCCGTCGCACATCGCCTTGGCCGGGTTGTCATGCACTTCCACCATAATGCCATCGGCACCGGCGGCAATTCCCGCCTGGGCCAGAGCCGGCACAAATTCGCGTACGCCGCTGGCGTGGCTCGGATCCACAATCACCGGCAAATGACTGCCGGCTTTGGCCACGGGCACCGCGGAAATATCCAGGGTGAAACGCAGCGATGTTTCAAATGTCTTGATGCCACGTTCACACAAAATAACATCACGATTGCCCTGGCTGAGAATATATTCAGCACTCATCAGCCATTCCTGCACTGAAGCGGCCATGCCACGCTTGAGCAGTACCGGCTTGCGTGTTTTGCCCACCTCGAAAAGCAGGTTGAAATTCTGCATGTTTCGCGCTCCGATCTGAAACACATCGGTATAGCGTTCCACTACGGCAACGTGGCGCGTGTCCATAACTTCGGTGATAATGGGCATGGAATTTTCATTACCCGCTTCGCGCAGCCATTTCAGGGCATCTTCACCATGACCTTGAAAACTGTAGGGACTCGTACGCGGCTTATACGCCCCGCCACGCAGCAAGGACGCACCGGAATCACGTATCTGCCGGGCGATGGCATGCACCATCTCTTCACTTTCGCAGGCACAGGGTCCTGCGATTGCCAGACAATGTGAACCACCCACCTGCACACTTCCGCCGCCGGGGCAGGCGATGGATATAACCGTGTCGGATTTGTGAAATTCGCGACTGGCCAGCTTGTAGGGTTTCATGATAGGTAGTACCTGTTCCACTCCATTGATGGAAAGCAGATGTTCCTGGTCCACCTTTACCTCTTCACCAACCACGCCAATAACCGTGCGGAACTGGCCACGGGAAAGATGGGCTTGCAGCCCAAGACCTTCAATTTGCGCGACAATATCTTTAATCAGTGCGTCGGACGTATTGGGCTTAAGAATCACAATCATGTTTTGTACCTGTTACCTCTGGTTACTTCATCGGAAAATCCGAATTCAATATTATCGCCCATTCGCCTGAAAATTTCCATAGTCCAAGGGGGAACATCCCACCGTGGGTTGTTTGGCACCTTTTCCGTCTCGATTACGGATAGGGGTGGGAGCGTTCTGCCGACCAATCGTCTTGCTACATTGAGAAGCCGCTTTTTCCAGAAAGTCGGCTGTGTTTTGCCGTTGATTTTCCGCCAGAAAAAGCCCCTTTTCGCCATGCCAGGAAAATTGAGATTGCACCAGCGCCCTCACAGTGTAGCCAATCATGGCGGCTTGGATGAATCTCCTGGAGAAAAAGGTCGGGCCGCGGTTGTTGCCTCCCGCGGCCCGTTTTTTGGAATGGTCTGTAAGCCGAATTCTGTGCCCTTTGCGGGCGGTGATCATTTGTCTGGGATTGTCGTTGCCGACAACCTCGAGCAACCTACCCGGAACCTCGTGCTTCCACTGTGGCTGACTCCGCAAGCAGAGCTTCACCGTTGGCGGAAACGCCGGAAGAGCCACCTTTTGACGGGGGCACGGCTCAACCGGCACGCGCCGGGACAACGCATCGGTTCCTTATTTGGTCTTGCACCCGGTGGGGTTTGCCATGCCAGCCCTGTCACCAGAGCCGCGGTGCGCTCTTACCGCACCTTTTCACCCTTGCC
>JAJYPG010000313.1 GCA_021795535.1 Planctomycetota bacterium | reverse complement strand
CTCAATCGTCGTCTTGGTGGTAAAAATCCGTCGTCGTGTCCCCACTGTAACGCAGGCGTCTCGCCTGCATCTCGCACAATTCAAAGTTGCTCGTTGTGTCGTCGTGTCGTTGTGGTGAAATCCCCGTCCTCCGTTTCCTTTGCTTCCTTCGTGTAAAAATCCGTCGTTGTGCCTTCGTGGTGAACCGTCGTCCTCGTCATCGGAAAAATTGCCACGCCTCCCGACAAACCCGCCGTCTGGCACCCTTGGTCACCAAGCGGTTTTTCGATTATTGTTTTCGCGTGCGGTAATCGGAATTCACCAGCCCGCAACGGCCAAGGAGTTCAACATGCAGCCAACAGTGTCGCAACACACCCATCCAACCGATGCCTCGTGCATATTCTGTAAAATTATTGCGGGGGCCATACCGTGTCATAAATTTTATGAGGATGATACGGTTTTGGCGTTTTTGGATATTGGTCCCGTGGTGAGCGGTCATGCTTTGGTAATTCCCAGGGCACACCACAAAAATGTTTTTGATATTCCTGCGGAAACCTTCGCGCGGGTGTCGCGGCGATTGCCGGACCTGGCCCGTGCTGTGACAACCGCAGCCGGTGCGCCGGCTTGTCATATTCTCTTGAATAATGGCGCGCAGGCAATGCAATCCGTTTTTCATCTGCATTATCATATTATTCCGCGGCGGGATGGAGATCGGTTTTTTGTCCCATGGAATCCGGAAAAACTTGATGCCGCGGTGGCCGCCAGGCTTATTGACAAAATACAGGCGGCACTGACACCGTCGTAGAGCGGGGCGTGAGAATTTTTACAGGCCTCTGGGAGCGCAGCCCTGCTGCGCCGCATTTCGCCAGTTCGTCGAACACATTTTTGGCTTGTATTTCAGGCCAAAACAACCGCTTTCCGCCCGGCCCGGAAAAATCGTCTCGCCCGTGGAACGGGCTATCCGTTGAGAATGCTTTCCGAATGCGGCGATTCACGATATTTTATGAACCGTGGTTGCCCCTTTTGGCGTAAGACTTTATATCCATCCGAGTGGAATGAGCGAATTTGATGTCCAGGTGTTTTTGCGGAGTATACAAGCAATGACGGTTAAGAATTATGGGATGATGTTGCTTCTGGCGGGAATATTGGTGTGCATGGTCCGCGCGGCGGATAGCGCACAGGCTGTGGCGATTGATGCCAAGGCCTCAACGCAACCTTCATCCGCGGTAAAGGTGGCCGCAAAAAACGCGGCCTTTACGCTGGGCCATTTACCCAAAGCCCACCCCAATGCGATAGCCATTGTGCATGACAGCATCACGCTGGCGGATGGCAAGGTGCTGCACTACACTGTTCACACGGGCTACATGCCGCTGAAAAACCAGCAGGGGAAAATCCAGGGCCGCGTATTTTTTATTGCCTATACCCGGGATATGCCGCCGGGGAAAACCGAAAATCGTCCGCTCACCTTTTGCTTTAATGGCGGTCCGGGAGCCGGTGCCCTGTGGCTTAATCTGGGCTGCGTAGGGCCTATGCGTCTGGTTCTTACACCTCATGGCAACATCACGCCACCGCCCTTTCGGACCGTGCCCAACAAACAGACCTGGCTGGCCGATTCGGATCTGGTGTTTGTTGATCCCGTGGGGACCGGATTCAGCCGCCCGGCACCCGGCGTACCGGGCAGCAAGTTTTATGGCGTGATGCCGGATGTGCAATCGGTTGGAAAATTCATTCGTCTTTATACCACCATGTACCAGCGGTGGGGATCCCCCATTTTTCTCGCGGGTGAAAGTTACGGCACCACGCGAGCTTGTGCGCTGGCTGATTATTTAAGCGAGCATACGGGCCTGGCCATTAACGGCGTCATCCTTCTTTCCTGTGCCCTGAATTTTCAAATTCTTGAACCCAGCCTGGGCAATGACACTCCCTATCCGCTGTTTTTGCCAACCTATACGGCCACGGCCTGGTATCACCATAAACTTTCACCCGAATTGGAAAAGCATTTTCACAAAACCCTGGCGGCGTCGGAACATTTTGCTCTGGGGGAATATATTTCGGCGCTGGCCAAAGGCAGCACCTTATCCAAGACACAAAAAATGCGGGTTGCCGCCCAACTGGCCAAATATACCGGACTGTCTGAAAAATTTGTTCTGCTGGCCAATTTACGCATCGGGCCGGGCACTTTTGAACAGGCGCTGCTGCGTGATAAGCGGCGGGTGATCAGCCGGATGGATACCCGCCTGACGGGTTACAATCCGCAGCCCACCGGTGGAAGCGCATCGTATGACCCATCTCTTTCACGTTTTATTGCGCCATTCACCAGCGCGTTTAACCAGTATGTGCGGCAGGATTTGCATTACAGCAACAATCTGCCCTACAAGGCGCTCGCGAATATTCCCTGGAATTTTGGTCCCGGCGGTGGAGGATTCCTTTTCGTTACAGACAATTTGCGCAAGGCCATGATCCGCGACCCGTACATGAAAGTGCTGGTTTGCAGCGGATATTTTGATCTGGCCACACCCTTTTTCGGCACCATCTATTCGATGGATCACCTGAATTTAAGCCGACGGCTTCAGGCCAATATTCATGAGGTGTTTTTCCGCGGAGGCCACATGCTGTATCACCCGGAACAGATGCGCAAAAAGCTGGCCGCAGAAATTCATGCCTTTATACAGACCGCCGCGCACCAAAAGGCCCGCAAGCCTTGAGACCAGGTTCCGACGGACGGGCATAATTATTGAGAGACTTATCTTTCCGCCGTGTTTTCGCGTATTGTTATCTGTTGCCATGGGCGAGGAACGTAAATCCGCACTTATTTTCTGGGCGCTGTTTGGCGCGGTGGAACTGCTTTGGCTTGTGGTGAGCCTGGGCGGAACATGGTTTGTCGCCCGCGATATTTATTGGCATGATCAAAAGAGTCGTCTGGTGCTGGCCACGCAAATTCTGCGTACCGATCTGGCTGTTTTTCCGCCACGTAAAGACAGTTTCGGCAGCTACCTGGCGTGGGCACAGGGCGCGGTTCCCCTGATCAACCGTTATGGCTCGCCATTTTCCGGAATCGGTTATGTTCTTATCTGGAACCGCAATGGCGATGTGGCTTTTCTGGCGATGCGAACAGGGCACAAGTTCGCGCTTATAGCCACGCGTGTGGACCATGTCTTAAATGCGCGGGCCTGGGCGGCACCCGGCGGCTCTGACACCTCTCCGTTTCGCCGCATCACAGCGTTGCCATGGGAACAGAGCGGAAAATTCATCGACTACACCGTGGATTTTAATGTTGGACAAATGCTTGCTCCCCGGCGTGCATCGGCGTTTCA
>JAJYPG010000312.1 GCA_021795535.1 Planctomycetota bacterium | reverse complement strand
GGTGGCAAAAACTTTGACGCTTTCACCGGCTTTTACCGTGCCCGCGCCCGGAGATTCAACCTGCGCTACTTTTACATTATCCCACAGCTGGCTGATGCGCTGTTTCCATTGTGCCAAAGCGGCGGCACCGGCACCGTGGCCTTCCATGAGTTTCATATACAGATCATGCGCGGGCAGATAAAACATTTCCGAATAGTTCTGCACCATCCGATTGGTGTTGTATACCGGGCAGATTGTGCGGATGGAATTCTTCATCCGCTTGATCCAGTTCCGCGGCAAACCATCCAGACTGCGGTCGTAATACAACGGCACAACCACGCGCTCCAGAAGATCAAAAAGCTTGCGGCTTTCAATTTCATCCTGATATTCATCGTTGTTGTAATCTTCACCGCCACCAATGGCAAAGCCATTATCCTCGGCATACGCCTCGCACCACCAGCCGTCCAGAATACTTAAATTCAGTGCTCCGTTGATAGCCGCTTTCATGCCGCTGGTACCCGAAGCCTCCATGGGCCGCCGGGGCGTATTGAGCCAAACGTCCACACCCTGTGTGAGATACCGTGCGACATCAATGTCATAATCTTCCAGAAACACCATGCGGGGGCGAACATCTTCCCGCCGGCAGAAGTGAATGATTTCTTGAATAAAGCGCTTGCCGCCATCATCACGCGGATGGGCTTTGCCCGCAAAAACAAACTGCACGGGCTGATTGGTATCTTTAAGCAGTTTAATCAATCGCTCCGGATTGCGCAGCAGCAACGTGGCACGTTTGTACGTGGCGAAGCGACGGGCAAAGCCGATGATTAACGATTTGGAATCCAGAACTTCGTCCACGCGCTGCACATCCAGTGCCGACTGTCCACGTCGCGTTAATTGCTGGCGAAGACGTTGGCGCACAAAATGAATAAGGCGTTCCTTGCGGCGTTCATGAATACGCCAAATTTCAACATCAGGAATTTTATCCGCGCGCCCCCAGATGCTGTGATCGGCGGGGCGATCAGTCCAGTTGGCTCCCAGATATTCCTGATACAACCGGGCGAAGCCTTCGCTAAGCCAGGATTGCGTATGAACGCCATTGGTAATATGACGGATAGGTACTTCCGGAGCGGGAATTTCCGGCCAGATCCGCTGCCACATGCGTCGCGATACCTGACCATGCAGTTCACTGACACCATTGGCGTGCCACGCCATGCGCAAAGCCAGCACGGTAACACCGAAGAACTCATTGTTATCATGCGGATTCACGCGCCCCATGGCCATAAGTTCATCGATGCTGATGCCGAGTTTATGACAATAGTTGGTGAAATACTTTTCAATTAAATCGCGATGAAAAGCGTCATTACCAGCGGGAACAGGCGTGTGGGTGGTAAAAACATTGCTGGCCGAAACCATTTCCCGTGCTTCGGCAAATGTCAGCTTTTCCTGCTCCATCAGCACGCGGCATCGTTCCAGGGCCAGAAAGGCCGAATGGCCTTCATTCATGTGGCAAACCGTCGGGGTGATCCCCGCCGCCGCCAACGCCCGCAATCCGCCGATCCCCAGCAATATTTCCTGACGTATACGCATTTCATGATCGCCGCCATAAAGCCGGGCCGTTATGTCCCGATCCGGCGGACTGTTGATTTCCAGATTGCAATCCATGAGATACAGCGTCACCCGCCCCACCTGCACCCGCCAGACTGCGGCCCGCACTTGTGAGTCGGGATAATCCACAGTGATGACCGCCTGCTGCCCATCCTGATTTTTTACCTGTGTGAGACTCATGGAGAAAAAATCATTTTCCGGATTTAATTCCTGTTGCCAGCCATCGGAATTCAGCTGCTGATGGAAATATCCTTCCCGATACAGCAGCCCCACCGCCACCAGCGGAATACCCAGGTCACTGGCGCTTTTGAGATGATCGCCGGAAAGTACTCCCAGGCCGCCGGAATAAATTGGCAGTGATTCATGCAGGCCGAACTCGGCGGAGAAATAGGCAATCACCGGCTTGCGGTCCGGATACCGCTGCCTAAACCAGGTGCTCTGCTGCATGTATGATTTTAAGTCCGATGTAATTCGATTCAGATGCGCCAGAAACCCCTCGTCTTCCGAGGCCGCGCGCAGTTTGTCCTGCCCGATGAGATTCAGCAGCCGCACCGGATTATGCCCGGTGGCTTCCCACAAATCAGGATCCAGACGATTAAATAAACTCGCCGCCTCATAATTCCATAACGACCAGAGGTTATAGGCCAACTCATGCAGGGCTGCCAGTTTTTCCGGCACCGCCGGTACCACCACAAACTTGTGAATTGTAGACATTCTTCATGCTCCTTCGGCGTACGGTTACGACAACATCCATAAGTACCACCTCCGCCGTTTCGGATTGGCAACCGGCAGCCAAATCCGTCTACCCAACGGGATTATAATAAGCGGACGGCCTGCCGTCGCCTCTACGAAGAATGTTTTATCGGCAGTGTGATTTCATTGGCAAGAATTTTTCCGCAAGATTTGTTTTATTCCTGCGCTTTATGCGGGCAGTCAACTGGCTTTTGCACAACTTATACACATTGTAACTGATGTCGCGTTTTTTGCCGGAAATTATTTTCATGGGGGCAAAAAGGCCTTTTAACCGGCCAAAAATCGACTGTTCAATGATCGCAAAATATAAATTCTAAAAAAAAGATTTTTGCGGCAACGATTTTGCTACAAGAAGTGGTGCTAAAGCGTTGTCGGAGCCTTCTGCTTTTCCAAGGAACTCGGTTTTCATGCGTATTGGATTCATGCGATTAATTGATGCCGCCCCCCTGGTTGTCGCATCCGCCCGTGGTTATTTTGACGATGAAGGTATTGCGGTAGACATCGAACGCGAAGGCGGATGGATGATCGTGCGCGATAAACTCACCTACGGCCTGCTGGACGCCAGCCACTCGCTATTGGGCATGTCCATTATGAGCCAGTTAGGCCGCAGCGATTTTGTTGAACCCATGGTGGCGGTTATGAATCTTGGTGCCGGCGGCAGCACCCTTGTGGTTTCCACCGAGTTGGCGCAGCTTGGCGTGGATTCTCCGCAAACGCTGCGACAAATCATTGATTCCGGCCGCCTTGGCCGCAAGATAATCTGTGCTCATGTCTCAACGTTTTCCATGCACCATTATCTTCTGCGCGATTGGCTGGCCCGCGGCGGCATTGACCCGGACCATGATATTCAACTCGTGCAACTCAAACCTATTCTCCTGGCCGATCACATGTCCAAACATTATCTGGATCTGTTTTGCGTCGGTGAACCATGGGGATCTCTGGCTGAAAGCCGCGGCTGGGGC
>JAJYPG010000311.1 GCA_021795535.1 Planctomycetota bacterium | reverse complement strand
TCTGCTGTCCCCATCCACTGTTGTGGTAGGGTTCGCCCGTAGGCCCAAGACGGATGAACAGTTCCGCCAGGAAATGCACGACGCAGTCAATCAATTTTCCCGGTGTAAACCGGCGGATGAGGCGGTCTGGCGCGACTTGTCGCAGCGGCTGTATTACCATCAGAGTTCGTTTGAAAATGCCGAAGGCTACCGCGACCTGGCCCAACGTCTGGAACAAATAGACCAGAAACATGGCACGCAGGGGCGGCGGATGTTTTATCTGTCCACCAGCCCGGCGGAATTCGGCACCATTATTGATCATCTTGGAGATGCGGGCCTGGGCAATATTGACCCGTTCAATGCCGGTTCGTGGCGACGCGTTATTGTGGAAAAGCCGTTCGGCAGCAACCAGGAAACCGCCCGGCAGCTTAATAACCGCATCAACCGCGCATTTGATGAATCACAGGTTTTTCGAATCGACCATTACCTGGGCAAACAGACCGTGCAGAATCTGCTGGTGCTGCGGTTTGCCAATGGCATTTTTGAGCCAATCTGGAACCGTCGTTATGTGGATCATGTTCAGATAACCGTCGGGGAAACACTGGGCGTGGAGGGACGTGGGGGTTATTTTGAAAGTGCCGGCACGCTGCGTGATATGGTGCAGAATCATTTAATGCAGCTTCTAACGCTTATCGCCATGGAACCGCCGGTGGCATTGGATGGCGATGCGATTCGCGATGAAAAAGTGCGTGTGCTTAAGTCCATTCCCGCCTATTCACCCGCCGAAGTGGCCCAATGGACCGTGCGCGGCCAGTACGCGGCGGGTGAAATAAATGGCAAGCCGATCAAAGCCTACAGGCAGGAGGATCGCGTTGGGCCTCAAAGCAATACGGAAACTTATGCGGCCGTGAAGCTGTTCATCAATAATTGGCGGTGGCAAGGCGTCCCTTTTTATCTGCGCAGTGGAAAGCAGATGAAGATGCAGGGGTCCGAGGTAAACATTCATTTTAACGCGGCTCCCGGCGTACTATTTAACGCACCGGGCAAGGTTCTGGCACGCAATGTTCTGACAGTGCGTGTTCAGCCGCACGAGGGCATTTCACTTCTGATGAATGTCAAACGGCCCGGCACGGTAACGCAAATTGCCCAGGCCGCGATGGATTTTGAATATCATGAAGCCTTCGGCAGCTATTCACCCGAAGCGTATGAACGCCTGCTGCTGGACGCGATTGTGAGCGATTCCACACTGTTTATTCGCCGTGATGAGGTGGAAGGCTCCTGGGCCATTATTGACGCGATAGAAGAGGCCTGGGCGGCTAATGCGGTGGAGCTTGCCCTCTACGCACCGGGCAGTTGGGGCCCAGCCCAAGCCGATACGCTTTTGACGCGCGATGGCCGGGATTGGGACCCGCTGGGAACTCAGGAGCACAAGGCTCAATGACCATACGCCGCGTCCCCAACACCAGTCGCGGGATGCGTGTCATTTCCGCTTAACAGCTTAAATCATGGAAGTCCCGTGCGAATCCGTCACATCTATGCCATTGCGCGAGGAGCTAAACCAACTCCGGCTTACAGCGCACCGGCCTGACGAATCATGCCGCCGTCAATAAAACAGGTGGATCCGGTCATATACGCCGCATCATCGGAAGCCAGGAAAACCGCGAGATTGGCAACTTCCTCCGGCTTGCCCCATCGGCCCAAGGGAATTTCGGCCATAAGGGCATCTTCCAGAGCTTTATTGGCTTCAACATCGGCGTCAATGGGAGTGAAAATTGCCCCTGGGCCAATATTGTTTACCGTAATTTTGTGCGGAGCAAGCTCCAGTGCAATGGTGCGGGTCAACATGCGCAAAGCGCCCTTGGTGGCACAATAGGGTGCATTGGTGGGCATGGGGAGGTCTTCATGAATGGAAGATATGTTGATAATACGCCCACCTTTTCCCTGCTTAACCATCTGCCGGGCTGCGGCCTGACAGCAGACAAAAGGTCCCTGCAAATTCACCGCCACAATTTTCTGGAATTGCTCCAGCGGAAATTCCAGAAACGGGTGCTTGAATTCAATGCCCGCGTTATTGATGAAAATATCCAGACTGCCAAAGGTTTTTACAGTCTGGTCAATCATGGCCTGGACTTGGTCGGGGTTGGAAACATCCGCGGTAACCGCGATAGCCCGTCCGCCCACCGCTTTTATTTTCGCCAGAGTTTGATCCGCGGTTCCCGGCTTGCCGACATAGTCGATCACCACCGCAGCTCCCTGCTGGGCAAATACCGTGGCGATGGCTTGACCGATACCCGATGCAGCCCCTGTGACAATGACAACTTTGTTTTGTAACTTCATGGCGTGACTCCTGTAAATAACCTGCCCAGCCCAAATTCGGCCACTGCGGTTCCTGCACTTGCAGGCCTTCGCGTAATTGGCAAACTGTTTTATAGCAGGCCGGGGGAATCCATTCAAACTGCCGTTATTTTTTTTTCGCAGACATGGGTCTGAACGTAAAATAAATTCCGTAAAAAAACACGGTCCAGGAGAGCTTTTACAACACAAGTCCATAAGGGAAAAGAGGTTATCGCCGGTTCCACGGGATATACACAATCTTTACATCCGGCTTGTGCAAAACTGGTGAATTAAAAAAAAATGCACAGAGCAAGTAACACAGCTATTGGATAATGCCTCATTGTGGAAAAGAAAATGTTAAAGTTGCTATTGAGACGTGCTTCACAGAATGTTATTAGTATTATGCCGAGGCGATTTCTTGTGGCCTTCGCTTTACCCGGTTTTCACTGGCCCTGGATGGTGCTGGTGGCTCTGGAATGGCGGTCAGGCAACAGAGGCGAAATTGCGGCGGGCGGACGGACTTGTCCCGCCGCGTTTCCTCAAGAATGCCGCCGGTCGGAATTTCTTATGGGGAGAGACCAGAATTGGCGTTGGTACGCCGGTTTATGGACCGGCGTAAATACCCATCAACAGCGGCCGTCCCGCCCGTGATGATGAGTGAAAAACAAGTATCGGCGT
This sequence comes from Planctomycetota bacterium, assembly GCA_021795535.1. The sequence continues at coordinate 315 of JAJYPG010000311.1, read as the reverse complement.
CTTGCACCATGCGACAGGCATGGCCCAGGTGGCCGCGAAAAAAAAACAGTGTGCTGGCGAAGGACCGCCACGCTTCTTGCAGAACCAGGATGGTTCATGCCCCGACTCAATGAAAGAGCGGGGCGCAACCGCCCGGCCAATAACAGGATGCGTGGAAAGGAGTCGCCGGTGATTGTAATGACACTAGTCAGGGAAGACCATCAGGTCCGTGCTCTGGACGGGACAACAGTCTCGCCGACAAGCCAGAGAATAAGCGAACAATGCCGAGAACAAGTCAGCGAGCCGGCCAATGTTGCGCTAAACACCAGGGCGATA
>JAJYPG010000310.1 GCA_021795535.1 Planctomycetota bacterium | reverse complement strand
TCTCACATGTTCGCCAAAAAGATTATCAGCATATTGCCCCTCATCGTATTGCTGGCCGTCACCGCAACCCTGACTGGCGAATGCAGCCAAAGCGGGTCGATTGCATCGCCGCTGACGGCCGCTGCACAGACCCAGTCGCAACCAGTTAGCTCTGTGTCGGCCAAATATTCGTAAAATGTGCATTGGGGTGATGCGTTCACGCCAAACTGATTGCCGGCGCATTGTGATGGTCGTGAAGGATTCTTACGTCCCTTTGCGCGGAAACATTATTCCGCTCATTACCGGTTTTAAGCATGCCTGACGATTTTTAGAGGTTCCTTGAACTATCACCCACCGTTGTGCCGATAAGCAATTATGAAGAGCTTGTTGGCTCTCGAAGTTACAACATGGCAGAGGATCGGACGGCATTGGGTTGTTCGGCGTGCTTTTTGTAGTCCGGCGCATTGGCGTATTTGTAATGATCAGACAATCTTTAGCACTCACTGACAGCAGTTTAACCGGCGTGGCCGCGGATGCGATGGATACTGCCAGCGGATCGCGGGCGGGTATTGCTGGCTTTAGTCCGGGGCAATGCACGGGTGAATGGGAACAGGCCGGCTGGCGGCAACTCAAAACGCCCGGCGCTTATGAGTGCCGGAATTTCAGTGCCATGGATTCCGCCGGTAACGGTGTGGCGGTATGTCTTTATGACGGATTTTGTTTTCATCCGCGTTATGTGCGTGAGTTTCATCGGTATAGCCGTCGATCGACGCGCGTAAAATTAAGTTCGGTACGTGAGCAGGTGCTTCCAAGTTTTTATCCGGCCGCAACCATATCGGTATTTCAGGGCGGTAAGTGTATCTTGCGATCGGTAAACGTATTTCCACCCGGAGCGTTTCGCGGTGGCCGCGGATCGCCGGAATGTCTGGTTGGACCGAATCGTGTCACATTGCGACAAGACGGAACCTTGGGCTTAACGGCGCGCGGTTATCCGATGGAAAATACCCTCACCGGCCCACACTATCGCTCCACTCAGGCGATTCATGTGGATTTAACCTTCAGGCCGCTGGCGTCCGGCAATCAGCAAATTCTTCCCCTGCGGCCCGATTCGGCGGATGGTGCCCAGCACAGTTGGGTTCTGGCTGTTCCGATGGCCGCGGTAACGGGACGTATCGGACAGATTAATCTTGCTGATGACACCATGCTCTTAAATATGCCGTTGGATGGCTTGGGTTATCACGATCAATATTTCGGCGGTTCGGGCATGGGCCGGGATGTTCACGCGATTTCGCGCGGCCATGCGGTGAATCAGGATTGGACGATTGCATGGAATCATACCAGCACCAGTCGTTCGTGCGATACCGATTCTTTGATTATCCTGGATAAGTCCGCGGCACCGGTGATCATTCAGCACCCGCAGAGTGAAATCGCGTATGGCCATGGCGGAAATTTGCGAAATCAATATCCCGCGCGGATGGTGCTGCACGGCAGCGATTCGCGCGGCCATAACGTGGAACTGCTTATTCAGCACCAGAATCTTATTGAGTCCAGCCCGTATCTGGTGCGCAACAGTTGTTCGGTACAGCTACGCTCACGCGGCACCAAACGTTATCTGGGTGTGGGAATTATGGAAACCCTCAGTACACGAGGTTTGACCTGGCCGATTATCAGTGATCTCGCTGGTCGGTCCATCCTGCAGGTTGCCGCCGATGATCCACTGTGGCGGCAATGAACGCGCTCATCAGGGCAACCGGCGGATCGTGCAATTAAAATTGGCGGCGGCAGTCAGGCTTGTGAAATGAATCTGGGCCATTGAATATGCCGGTACGCGCAAGGTATTCCATCCGGATGTTTCTTCCACCTGCGCGCCTTGAGCATTAAGAAAGCTGTACTGAAATTCCAGATACAAATCATCAGCGGTTACATTACGCACGGGAATAACGACATCCAATTGACCATCGCCCACGCGGCTGACAATTGGTTCATTAACCAGAATTTTTCCCTGCAGGCTATAGCTGGTCAAATGCACCTGCGGAAATGGATTCAGGGTGTTCTGATAGGGGACAACCGGCCCTTGACAGCCGGTAAGGGCCAATAATCCGCTAAGACAGAAGGCCGCCAAAACACCAATCAATGAACGTTTTGTAATACCCTTGGGTAACATTGCACAAGCTCCTTGTTATCGACGGCGATTATTTCTGCGCCGGTTCAATGGGGGTTTCATTAACAGTTTTTACCTGGGTTTGCGTGGTTTGTGTCTGTACACGGGTGGTGGTTTTAATGCTGGTGGTGCGTAACACCATCGGTCCGGTAATTTGCAGATCCACGGTGTTATTCTGCAAGTCCACAGCCTTCAAACCTGTTGATACACCAATTTCCTGCTTCAGGGCCGAATAAAAATCATCCGGTGCGCCATTGTATTCAATGGCCAGTCTGCCGTATGCGGTGGATGTCGAACCGGTCATGCCGCGGTCAATAACCAGCCGCACACCGGGAACTTTCTGCACAAAATGTTTAATGGCCAGTACATCATCAATGCTGGCGGCGTTGTAAATTCGAATAATCAGTGGATTGTACGCTGCGGCGCCGCCGCCCCAAATGGCCGCAAGTTTCTGCATGATCTTATCGGCCAGATAGCCGGTGTACATATTGATATTGGTTTTGCTGGCCGGCAGCGGCATGTCCACATACGTGGCCGCCAGAACGCGTGCGTCCGTGGTGCTTACAGCCTGGGCTAGAAGCCGCACCGCATTTCCGTAAGACGCCTGCTGCGTGGGGGCGGCCTGAATTTCAATAAGGACATCCGTTTTAAGCTGGTGCTTTAAAAGCGGCAGCACCTTGGGGTCGCCGTTTTGCAGGCGCAGGAAGCTTTCCCGGGCCAATACCTTTTGCGCCATGGACGGGTCCTGAATATCCACCTGGCCGTTGGCGTTGAGGTATTCAATCATGGAAATTTGAATAGCGTCAAAATCTTCATTGCCCAGATGGAACGTACTGGCCGTGGCTCCCCCCTGGCCCAAGAGCACCTCCACCATGATCCGCGGGTCGCGCTGGGCCTGATACGCCTGCACGTAAGCAGCTTCATCAGGCAATGCAACATGTGTGCCGTAGGGATTGCCCGTTACCGGTGTGCCAAAGGCATTGGGGGGCAGTGGTTTGGCATAAGCCTGCGGTTGATACGCCGCCTGGTCTTGCGGCGATGGAATGGCCACGTTCTGTAGGGGTTGCTGGCATCCCGCCAAAATGGCCAAGAGCATCAGACAACCCGTGACCGAACCGATGATCGTAACAATTTTCATGATCAGGAACCTCCAAAAAGTCGCCCCGG
>JAJYPG010000309.1 GCA_021795535.1 Planctomycetota bacterium | reverse complement strand
GGGCGGCGTGGAAAAGCCAGGATGCACGCTGGGAAAGACTATGGGCCAACCGGCCAGCCTACGTTTCGGCTAAGATCAAAAAAAAGGCTGCATAAACTGTCACAGGCCCACCCGTTTGGTGGACGTAATAAGGTGGTGGTTCATTGAGGAGTTGATGTTAACATGGTTGCGGATGAAAGGAATAAAGCAATGACAAATCAAATAAACAGGCCTTGGCGCAGCGGTGGTATTTTCCTGGCGGTCTCAGCTTTACTGATGGGTTTATTTGTCCTGATCAACTACCATCGCGGTCCGGCCCAAGCGGCCGGCCCGAATTCCGGCGTTGGCAGGGGCCACGCCGCCATTACGCTGCGCGGCCAACTTCTTGGCGGAGGGCATCTGAGCACCGCCAGCTGGAAGGGCAAAGTGATCGTGGTTGATTTCTGGGGCACTTGGTGCCCATGGTGTCTGAGGTTAGCGCCGTACATCGGAAAATTATATCGCCGGTACCATCGCCACGGACTGGAGGTGGTGGGCGTGGCACTCAATGATACCGCAGTGGCGGTTAGCCGTTATCGCAACGCGCATCCCCAAGAAAATTGGCCGCAGATTTTTGATAAACATCCCGGCAACGACACATTAGCACAGAAGCTCGGCATCAGCGGATTGCCGACGGAATTTGTGATTGATCGCCGGGGAATTCTGCGGCATATCATCGTCGGCTACGACCCGCACCAACTGGCCGCCGATGTGCGAAAGTTGTTAGCGAAAATTGTTCCCGCACATTGATATTTGGCGTCATGATGTCGATTCCCTTGAGACGGTCTGGTCACCAGCGATCCTCGTGCGTATGATTGTTTGTGATGCCTGATTTGCGTTACAACATCGGCCAATTGGCCAGAGCCGCCGGAGTGCCGACAACCACGGTGCGTTTTTATGAGCGCAAGCGGCTTATTTCCCCGCCGGGCCGCACCATGAGCAACTACCGGTGGTATGACCAAAACTCTCTGGAGCGATTGCGATTTATCAAACTGGCCCATTCCGGTGGATTTTCACTAAACGATATTCGCGCTATGCTTGAACCCCATGGTGGATCAGCCGCCCAATGCCGCCGCGTGGCGGAACTCATTGCCCATCGACTGGAAAAAGTGAAATCACAAATCAAAGAATTAAAGAGGCTTGAGAAGATTCTGGGTGGCGATCTGCAATTATGCAGCGCCGGGCGCTCACCGCGTTGTGCTGTGGTCGGTGAATTGTGGCGCGCTGCGAAAGACCCGATCTGGGCATGGCGTGATGGTCCGGTCAGCCGCCCACCCAAGGGTTCACGATCGCATCGCCCATGATTCCAAAATGTCGCGTATTGCCGGTCGCCAGCGTTAGCTTATGAACCAATGCGGTGGCAGCCAGCAGGGCGTCCATCGTTTCCATGGCGTGTCTGCGGTTCTCACATTGCGCTACCACGACTCCCCAATGCTGGGCAACGCGGGCATCAACGGGCAATATTCTGCCTTCAAATCGATCGGGCAACGCTTCGGACAGCCAGATATGCAGGCGGGAGCGTTTGGCACCCGTCGGCAACTTTTCCACGCCGTGATGCAGCTCCGCAAGCGTAACAACACTGATATAAAGCAAATCTTCAGAAATTCGGTCCAGCCAAGAAATAACCGCTTGGCTGGGATCGAGCCTCGCCAATTCCGAGATAACATTTGTGTCCAGCAGAAATTTCATAAATCAGCTTTCCGCCATTTTCCTCTCAAACGTCGAGGTTCCAGACCCGAACCCCGAAGGGGCGAGTTCATTAGAAAGTCGGTCAGGCTCTTGGATCGCTTGGCTTTGGCTTCCCAATCCCGCACAGAGGCCACGACAACCGCGGGTCGGCCATGCCGCGTCACGGTCTGCGGCCCTTGCGATTTGGCCTGTTCCAGTAGCGCACTGAATTGTGACTTGGCGGTGGCTACGGGCCAGTAGTGCGTGTGTTTCATATTATTGTGCTCCATAGGTAAACCAATATGACTATAATAGTCATAAATAGAACGGCCGTCAGTATCCATCGCTTCGTCAGTGTTGTTCCGCCGAGGCTATGTCCGCTCACCATTTGCCGCTGTAGCACACCCACCGATAACACCGCGAAAATCACCCTCTTAAAAATAATTACATCTCCGCTTGACCTTGCACCTAAGTACAAGGTGTAGAATTACACAGTGATCCAAATTCCGGGCTTTCCCGGCTTATCCGGAATGAGGATTTTTTGGGGTACAAACCGGGTTCAATAAGGAGGTGGGTATGATTTCGTGTTGTGGTAATGGCGGCCACGAAAAAGTTGCCGGAACTTTGATTATCATCGGTGGCGGTTCGGCCGCCTTTTCCGCCGCCACGCGCGCTGTGGAACTCGGTGCCGAAAAAGTCACCATCATCAATGATGGCTTGCCGACTGGTGGTACGTGTGTGAACGTCGGCTGTGTGCCGTCCAAAACCTTGATCCGAGCGTCCGAATCGTTACATCGGGCTAAGCATAATCCCTTTGCGGGCATTCAGACCGGCGGAGGCCTGGCGGATTTTTCCGCCGTTGTTGAACAAAAGCGTCAACTGGTCACTGAATTGCGGCAAGCCAAATATGTGGATGTGATCCGTGATTTGGCCCAGGTGCGATTGGTCAAAGGGCACGCCAAGCTGCTTGACGCGCACAGTGTGCAGATTGGAGACATGCGGCTCTCAGCCGATCATCTTCTCATCGCCACCGGAGCCACTGCCGCGATACCGAATATTCCGGGGTTGTCTGAAGCAGGCTATCTGACCAATGAATCCGCCTTTGAGTTGGAAACCCTGCCGGAATCCCTGATTGTGCTGGGCGGGCGATATATTGCGCTGGAATGTGCGCAGATGTTTGCTCGCTTTGGCAGTCGCGTGACCGTGCTACAAAGGTCAGAGCGTATTTTGCCGGCGGAATCAGAGGATATCACCAATGCGTTGACCGGCTATCTCGCCGAAGAAGGCTTGGAGATTCTCACAGGTGTGGCGCTGCAACAGGTGAGGCGTGTGAAGCAGGGTGTTGTGGTAACGGCCAAAATCAATGGAGAAAAGCGGGAATTTGCGGCAGCACAGGTTCTTGTGGCCACGGGTCGCACGCCCAATACCCGCAACATGGGACTGGAACATGCGGGAGTGTTGCTTGATGAGCATGGCTATATTCAAGTCAGCCCGACATTGCAAACCACGCTGCCCGATGTTTGGGCAGCGGGAGATGTCTTAGGGAAGAACATGTTTGTGTATACGGCGGCATACGAAGGCGCTCTGGCGGCAGAAAACGCATTTACCAAGGCTGATCGTGTGACG
>JAJYPG010000308.1 GCA_021795535.1 Planctomycetota bacterium | reverse complement strand
CGTCTTTCTTGAGCGCCCTGGTATAATCAGGCGAAGGAATATTCGCGGACGTGGAATCCTTTTCGTCGTGGCCCGAGATGATATTCATCAAAAGCGCGGCGTCGGTAACGTCTTTTGTGATCGGGCCGATCTGGTCGAGGGACGACGCGAATGCCACAAGCCCGAAGCGGGAAACTCTCCCATAGGTAGGTTTGAGCCCCACAACGCCGCAGCACGACGCGGGCTGCCGGATCGATCCACCAGTATCCGACCCCAGCGATGCGGCACACATCCGTGCGGCAGTGGCGGCAGCTGATCCACCGGATGATCCGCCTGGTACGCAGTTGGTGTTCCAGGGATTACGACTTGGGCCAAAGGCGGAATTTTCCGTGGAGCTTCCCATGGCAAATTCATCAAGGTTGGTTTTACCTAAAATCACCGCGTCCGCTTCCTCGAGCTTTTTGACCACCGTCGCGTCATACGGGCTGTGAAAATTTTTCAGCATTTTGGACGAACAGGTGGTAGCGCCAAATGTGGTGCAGAGATTATCTTTTATCGCAATGGGCACGCCGGCCAGAAGCCCCAGCGGTTTGCCGGCGGCTTTGGCCTGGTCAATGGCTTCGGCCTGCTGCAAGGCCCGATCCGCAAACACCACGTTATACGCGTGCAGTTGTCCATCTCTCCGCGCAATGGCGGATAAAGACGCTTGCGCAGCGGCTACCGCGGTGAACTCGCCGGCAGTGAATTTATTGCGAACTTCCACAGCGCTTAACTCATTGATCATTGGGAGTTTCCATAAACGAAAGTATTGATAGATTCCTGAAAATATTCCCGCGAATGGTTATTGCTCCGGACCGCATTCGCCGCGAGCCGCCCGGCGCAAAGGGCCAATTACTCTCCACTGGTATCCGGCGTCCAATGGATGGAACTTAAGATTTTCAGCGCCATAGCGCGAATCTGATCATTGGGCGCAATGGCCAATGCGTCAAGTTTGTCGCCGCCGCCTGAATGGGAAACAATTAATTCCGCAAAGGGATTGCCGGAATTGGTATAGCCGCTCCACTCATGGGCGACCAGGCCGTTGAGGATGAACGTGCGTTTCGCGCTGACATTAAATTTCAAACTGTTGCGGCAATTCCGTGCTGCTTTCGCGGCCACGGTTAATACGCAGAACGGCTTTTGATTCGCAGTTGGCCGCCCGTTATACAGCAGATACTGCCGATACATGGCGGTCGATTTCTTGAAACTGGTTACCGAATAAGGAACGGTGAAGCTATAGGTGCCGGTAACGGCGGGGGGGGGCAATTGTCCGGGCATCGCTGATTCGGACGATATGCCGGATTGCCCGGATTCCCCTGGCCGCGCAGAAAATTCGTGAACCGATATAACATGATTGGTTAAATTCGCACGGTAACTGTTTTGCGGGTGTGCCAGGGGATTGTATCCTGTGCACCCCGAAAGTAATAGCACAGAGATCGCCACTGAAAAACATGTCGTATAACGAACCGCATACATATATGACCCCGATAACAACCAACTATTTTACGACACATTAAGTTGCCCGCAACCCTGTCAACGCCGAATAAGTTTCCCGGGCGCGGCAATAAATCCGGGCAGGCCCGTGGGGTGCGAGTTTTCAAGACGAACCATTCTCTTAGCGCCGGCATTGATGCCGTCGATTTCGCCGCTCGCCCGGAAAAATTGCCCCGCCCAGTTTCCCCGGTCTTGCCCATATCTCCGCTTCACATGGCCATGCGGAAAAACTCCACATAGCCGCGGGCTTTGCCGGTGGCGCCGGATGAGATCGCAGCGCAAATCGGGAAATTGTCTTGGTACTATTCCCTGGATTGCGGGTCGGTCCTTAGCCGCCCCCCATTCCAGTATCCAAAACTTTCGGCACGGTAAAAAACGATCCAGCCTTGCCGGGGGCGTTCGCCAGCACCTGCTCCACCGTCAGCGACGGATGAATCTCATCGTCACGCAGCACGGAATGCAGCGGTAAAGGATGTGCCATCGGCTCCAGTCCCTGGACGTTGGCTTCCTGCAATTGCCCTACATAATCCAAAATTGAGGAAATTTGTCTGCTTAGCCGCGGCACGTCGCTATCAGCTAACTTCAATCGGGCCAGTTGGGCGACGTGGCGTACCTGCGTTTCATTAAGCGTATCAGCCATACTTACATCATCCAAAACAAATACGAGGCCTCGTATTATACGGATAATATTTATTTTATGGGGCTTTCGAGAGCATAACCGCGCCAGAAAAGGTCGAAGCCGCCTCAGGCGGCAGCGGCCTCTGATGGCTTGCGATACACAAACCGTCGCGCCACGCGCTTGGTCACCAGGCCGGTTTTCAAGGCCTTGGCCGACGCCCACACGCGGGCGGGCTTGCCGTCGATAATCACGCGCACTTTCTGCAGATTCGGCTTGAATTTGCGCGCTGATCTGCCCGTAATCTTAATACCGACTCCACCGAGATATTTGGCCTTTCCACGATACGTGCACTGACGGCCAATACGTGTTTTCCGACCTGTATAATGACAAACATAAGGCATAATCCAAACTCCAATTCAGGTTCATTCCAGACCCATAAGTATATAAAAACTCCGTAAAATTACAAGCTGTAGAACGGCCTGCGAAAAATCGCTGAATTGCCGAGCCAGCAGATATGGGGCAATGTTTCGGGATATCGACCCCATTACGCTTGGCCGGCGCGATGACCCGCCCGGATTCCGGGTTTTCCGTGAGGCCGCGGTCAACTTGCTGATCCACCAGGATTATGGCGATCATTCGCGTAAGGGCGTCATTAAATTCTTCCGCGATGGAATCCAGTTCTGGAATCCGGGTGATGTCTTCGGCGATGATTTACGCCTCTGGGAACCTGGGGAGAAGGAAGTTCGCAATCCATCCATTGCCATGGCCATGCGGCGGATTGCCATGTGCGAACAGGCGGGTACCGGCTTGCGCATGATGCGTGAAGCGTGGCGGAAACTGGGCCATCCGGCACCCCATTACAAAAACGACCGGGCCGGAAAAGCCTTTGAGTTTTTCATTCCGGAGTTGGATAAGGAAGTGGACATGGCCTCGGATTTGGTGAAGGCCATGTTCGGTGCCCCTTCACAGCCCAAGGCCCAAGTCGAGGCCCAAGAGGTCCAAGTCGAGGCCCAAGTCAAGTTGTCCAAATGGCAACTCGATGTTTTGTCCGCGTGTTCCGCAGGCGAAAAAACAGCGCGGGAACTTCTAGTGGTTGCGGGCTATCGGAGTCGAACGGGTAACTTCAAGAAGGGCCTTCAGCGCCTTGTAGATGAAAGTTTCCTGGGGCCGACACTGCCCGACAA
>JAJYPG010000307.1 GCA_021795535.1 Planctomycetota bacterium | reverse complement strand
TTCCGATCTTTTGTATTATGATTCAACGCTGCGCGTATTTCGGTTACACTAGCGCCCCGACAGCGCCGGTATGCGGCGGTTGATTATTTCAGGAGTTACCATGCCATCGCCTGCGGATTATCTCTATACGCAAACCCATGAGTGGATGAAAAAAGAGGGTGATATTCTCACCGTCGGCATTACCCGATTTGCCGTGGACGAACTATCCGATGTTACATTTGTTGACTTGCCGGAGATCGGAAGAAAAGTGGCGGCGGGCGGGACCTTCGGCGAAATTGAATCGGTCAAAGCCACCAGTGAATTGTACGCCCCGGTGGAAGGGGAAATTGCGGCCGTCAACGACGCGCTGAAAAAAGACCCGTCGCTGGTGAATCAGGATCCCTACAGCACGGGGTGGCTGGTGAAGCTGAAAACCACGGTTGAACCGCATGGTTTTATGACCGCACAGCAATATGACAAAGTCCACAACATTGTGTGATGCGTCAGGTCTTGACCATATCCAGCATGACAATCGCCAGCGGGCCAAACAACACCACCGGCAGCCACGCGCCGGCAAACGGAGATAATCCTGATCCTGCGAGCTGGAAGAATACAAAGGTTGTAATAAAACACCCCGCGCTGATGGCACTGCACCAGAACATGTTGGTTACCAGTTTATTAGGCTCCCGCGCCAGCAGAAACGGTATGCCGATGAGCAGCATGATCATGTTCATGATTAACTGGGTTATGCGGGTGTACATGATTTTTTCCAGCGAAATACGCGTGGCCGGCGTGCTGTAAAGAATAAGCTTGTTGATTTGGGCAGTCGACAGATATTCCACCGCTTTTTTCTGGAAAATCAAATTTAACTGTCCCGGTGTAACGGGGGTTTGATAGGTCATTTCCTTAATGGGTTCCGGGCGGTCATTGGGGTTTGCCGCTTTGGCGGCATTGATCTGCACAACATCATACATGCGCCAGCCGCCGGAGACGGGGCCTTCGCCAATGTCTTTTTTCCAGACGGCTTTTTTCGCCAGAATCATGGCTTTGGCTTCGCCGAGCCTATTACGCTGAATAATGCGGACATCGCGCATGGTTTTGGTTTTTGCGTCATACGTGGAAGCCAGAACCAGGGAATTATCACTTTCAGGAATGAAATAAATCGGCACATTATTGACAAAAGAGGTGGAAACATGCCCGCGCTTGCGCAGGAGTTTGTTGATGCTGGCGGGCATGAGCACTTCCTGATCCACCACCACCAGAATATTAAACCCCACCGCACACAAAATGATCGGAGCCGCCACACGATACAGCGAGACCCCGCCGGCCAGCAGGGCGATAAGTTCCCGGTTACGGGTCATACGCACCATGGTGAATCCCGCGGCCAGTAGAGGAATGATGCCCGAAATCATCGCGAAAATCACGAGCGTGCGATACAGGTAAAATGTTGTAATTTCCCTCAGCAACCCCCAGAAGGCCTGCAACGCTGTGGCGTGTTGATACGCGTGGCCTTTGGCAAAAAGATTAAAATTGACAATCACATCCAGCAAAATATACATGCCGACCATCACGCCCAGCGCCAGCAGGCAGTTGATCAGGTAATTGCGGATGATATATCGATCAAGAATTTTCATGCCTGTTCCAGTTTATCGCTTCAATAGCCGGGAATAAATTACGACGTTCAATACAACAATAATGATGTTGCCCGCCCAGATGACCACCGTTCCCGGCATGTCGGAATTAGGCGTTCGCGCGATCATTTCACGCCCCGTATTAATCAGCAACACCAGAACCATCGCCGGCACAACTCCCACGACAAACACCGCCAGGGGATTGCGGCCCTGCAGAATAATTCCCAAAGCCGTCCCCAGGATCACCAGCACAATACAGGAAAATGCGAACGATGCGCGACTTTGAAATTCGGACAGGATCTGTCGGCGCAAATGATCTTCCCTGTGATGAATCGTCTTTATGAGCTGCGCAACAATCGGCGACGCGTTCCGCATTGATGGAATGGCGGGTAGGCCGGTATCCGGGACGACAGGATGGATCGACGATATGACGATTAACGGCGGCCCGGCATGAAATCGGCTGTCCAAACCAATGTTTTTTTCGCGGACATCGCCGGTGAGTTTCAGTGCCGCTGCATATTTTCCCAGGCCCACCGGCGCTATTGCCGATGGTTGATTTGATTCGCGCCTTGATAGCAGCAGTTCCCCCTGATTGGCAAGGTATATTTGCGTTACGTGTCCATGGTGCATAACCCGCACTTGCACAGGCATGCCCCGAGCGCTTGTCAACAGCAGATTTCTGTGCATGCCGGTAAGCGTTGCCGCCGGGCTGCGCACGATGGCGGCGCCATGACTGCGCTTTAACCGCACCGGTTTGCCGGGCTGAAATTGATGTAGATACCACGTGGAAATGCTTTGCACCCGTAATTCGCCCAACAAGGTATTGAATTTCCCGGCAATGCGGGGCAAAAGCAACGGATTGCGATCAAGCTGGGCCAGGCGGAATAAATCAAGAAATTTTGGCTTGCTGTCCAGTAGTGAACCGATGAGTTCCGGTTTTCCATCCGGCGGTAAATACCGAATGGTGCCCCGAATCTGTTGCAGGCTGTTGGGATTAAACGCGGTACCATGATCCAATTGTACGCCGACACTAACCTGGTTCATAGCGCGATTGGTATCAATGATCACATTGGCGGCCCGCGCGATGATAATGGCGCTGGGCCGGCCGTTCTTCAGTGGCATGGCCGCGAGGCCGCGCAACTGAACGATCTTGCGGGTAACGCCCGGCGGCGGCTGGTTATCGCTGGGAGTTGGCACGCGATAGGCGTTGTTGGCATAGATGACGAGCCTGTTTTGCAGATTGAACGGTTGCCGCTGATCCACGTTATGCAGCAGCAGGGAGGCCGCATCCATCTGGATAACCTGGGACGTTTTTTGTAAGAATCGCGGCACCACATATCCCACAAACGCCATATCCACCATGCCCACCGCCAAACCCAGCACCACTGCCGGCATCACCAGTGCAACATAACTTACGCCGCTGGCCCGGGCGCCGGTCAGTTCATTATCTGTGGCCAATCGCCAATACACGATCACTGCCGCAAATAGCGCTGCCAGTGGAATGGAATAAGCCAGCATTGCCGGCATAAGGTCCAGCAGCACCCGCAGGAGTTGCAACAGCGTCAAGCCTTGCTTGGTCAGCGGACGAAATGTCCCCCCAAACGCCAGAATAGTCGTCAGTACCGAGCTTGTGAGCACGAAAATACGCAGCAGTTCCCGCAGTATATACCAATGCAGCGTTTTACTCATCGGTTTTCACGCCTCCCCGCGGACAGATACGCCC
>JAJYPG010000306.1 GCA_021795535.1 Planctomycetota bacterium | reverse complement strand
TATTTATGCGCAGTGTTGAATTATACGCCAACCGCGATGCCGTACAACAGCGAATATTATGCATGCTGCCGGATGATTTATCCCGCATACAGGGAAAATATGGTGCTCATCTGGCGTTTCAGGGTGTAGGTGCGGCCGCCGGTGGACCGGATTGGTTTGGTGTTGTGCAGCGCGGGCTGGAAAAGTTGAAACCGGAAATCGATACGGTCATCGTTCATGATGCCTGTTGCCCGGCGGTGCCCTTTACAGTTTTAGATGCATTGGAGGAAGCGCTGGGAAAAACCGGAGCGGCGGCTGCGGTTGTGCCCGTTGGCGGCGCTGCCGTGCGTGCACAGGATGGCAAACTTGGGCCGCCGTCAGTTGATGAGCGATTGGAACTACTGCAATCGCCGCAGATATTTCGCCGCACCGTGCTGGAGGCCGCCTATGCCCGGCGCACAGGGGTAAGCGGGGAATATGTGGATGATGCCACGCTGGTCAGACTTTGCGGCGCCGAAGTGACAACCGTGGCGGGCTGGCGATTAAATATTCGCGTAGATCATGAAGAATTGATCAAACTGGGATCCGATGCCGTTAAGCATCTGCCCCGGGCGCGAAGCAACGCACCGGTGAGTCCGTTTGATGAAGCTCAATGGTGAAGCCTTCGGTGATTGCTCGCGGAACTATTAGCGTCAGGAATAAAATGTATGAGATGATATGAATCTCATAACGTTGGAGTCTTATGGAGCAGCGCGTCGTATTTTTAATTACCGATTTGGATCTGGGAGGAATGCCTCTGATTGTCCGGCGCATTGTTCGCGGCCTCAAAGAGGTTGGGCGATGGGAACCCACCGTCGTAAGCATTAAGCCGCCGGGCATTGTGGCCCGTTGGATTCGCCATGAGGGCGTTGAAGTTGTCGGATTAAATGCGAAAAGCACTCATGACGTCAAAGCCGTCAGTCGATGGATAAAAACCCTGCAAACCATAAACCCCTCTGTGGTCATCAGCGTGCTGGTGCACGCCAATGCGCTGGCAGCCATGGCGGCGCCGCTGGCCGGGCCAAGAATCTATTTTCAATCGATCCATACCATTCAGCCTGAACCCAAATGGCACTGGCGGCTGCAGGGATTAATATCCCGGCAGTGCCACGGAATTATTACGCCCTCGCAGGCGGTGCTGGATCGGGTCAGCCGATTTGGGCGCTTTCATAACGGTTATGTGATTCCCTTCGGCTTGGACTATGACACATTCGCCCTTGCCGAACCCATACCAGTCGCGGAGCGACCTTGGCCGGCGGACGCGGTGGCGGTGGGATATATCGGCCGGTTTGATCCGGTAAAGCGGCTGGATATATTGGTGCGGGAATTTGCCGAACTTCTGTTACGCGATTATCGCCGCTGGGGTAAACTGCATCTGGTTTTAGTCGGATATGGGCCGGAGGAAAAACCGCTGCGTGCCTTGGCCGCCCAACTGGGAATCTCGTCCCATGTCACTTTTCCCGGAGCCACAGCCGAACCGGCTCGCTGGTATAAAGCCCTGCGTGTATTGTGTATGCCATCGACGGTTGAAGGCTTTGGTATGAATATTATTGAAGCTATGGCATGCGGAACGCCGGTGGCGGTTTACCGCAGTGCGGCCGTAGAGGAAATTGTCACCGATCAGGAAACCGGCTTGCTGATAGATCCGGATCGGAAAGGCTCCATGGCTGATGCTATCGCCATGCTGATTGAAAACCACGCGTTGGCCGATAAAATTCGTCGCCAGGCCCAGGCCATGGTGACGGCTCGCTATTGTGCCCGGCGCATGGTTGAAGGCTACCAGCGGGTGCTGGATCAAGCGATGGCTGCCGAAAGGCCTGCTCTGGCTTAACAGCGCGGATGCGGATAAACTACCGCTGTTTCATTGGATAACAGGAGTAAATAACATGGGTCGAATCATTGCACCGTTCAAACCTACCCGTTCGGCCAGTCCCTGGCACGACGTAGATCCGGGCAGCGGCATGTTGCCTTCCGTATTTCATGCCATTATTGAAATTCCCCTTGGGGCATCAAACAAATATGAAATGGATAAAGCCACGGGCCTGCTGAAGCTTGACCGGGTGCTGCACTCCGCGGTCTATTATCCCGCCAATTATGGCTTTATACCCCAGACCATGGCCGATGACGGCGATCCGCTGGACGTGCTGGTTCTTGGAGCCGAACCGGTCTTTCCATTAACCATCGTGGAAGCCCGCGCCATTGGCTTAATGACCATGAAAGATCAGAACGAAATTGACCATAAGGTCATTTCCGTACACGTCAACGATCCGGAATACAACAGCTACAGCGATGTGCATCAACTGCCGCCGCATAAACTTTCCGTGTTGAAGCGCTTTTTTGAAGATTACAAATCATTGGAAAATAAGCGTGTGGTTGTCGATGATGTGCTGCCGGCGGAATACGCATTTCCGGTGATTGAACAATCACTGATGATCTACAAAAAATGGCGCGCCGGCGAAGACGTCAGCCGCATGTTGCATGTCGCGTAATGGGGGGGGGGAGGCGGGCAGTATTGCAGCGGTTGTGACTCTGGTACGGGAATGCTGAATTTAGAGTTGAGGGAAAATCATGAGCGAGTGCCACAAAAGAACACGGGCCGGTTTTTCAACCGGCCCGTTTGCCTGTGGTTCTTTAGCGTAATCCGCCACATTACATGGCAGGATCATGCGCTCATCGTTGGCGAAAACACTTCGCCGTTAAATTAAGGCCATACAACAATTAAGCCGTACGGCAACCAAGCGCCCAAATAAAGCAGCGCTCGGGAAGAGTAGTCGTTTAGCGACTGCTCTTCTGCGCTTGGAAACAGTCACGGCAATATACCGGACGATTCCCAGATGGTTTGAAAGGAACTTCCGTCGGTTGTCCGCAGGACGCGCAGGTCGCTGGGAACATCTGACGGGGACCGGAGGAAAAGCCGCCGCGGCCGCCGCCACCGCCACCACCACCACCGGAACGGGAAGAGAAACTACGACTTCCACCACGACCGCCCGAATCGCCCTGTTGGGCTTTCCGTGCATCGCGGCAGGTTTTACAGCGTTTGGGTTCATTTGTAAATCCACGTTCGGCGAACCGCTGTTGTTCATCCGCAGTGAACGTGAATTCCGCGCCACAATCGACGCATGCGATAACTTTGTCTTCATAGGACATACGAGTGCTCCCTGGGTATACCAGAAATGAGGGAATTGAGAGAAAAGCGATGGGCGGTGCGGGAATGGCTTCGGCCAACCTCGAACTCGGGCGCTACTGCCCACAGGCGTAGAGAATAATAGCAGGTCAATTCAGAAATGCAAGCTAATTCTTTTTATTTTTTTATTAAGCGATTTTTTTTGT
>JAJYPG010000002.1 GCA_021795535.1 Planctomycetota bacterium | reverse complement strand
AATTTCAGATTCGCTGCCGTAGAATCCGCGCTCTCGCTCGGCCTTTGGGATAAAAAACTCTCGACGGACCTTCCGACCGGCGTCCGTGACCTCATCGGGGACGAATGCCGGGGACGTGAAGATGAACTCAAACGACTCAACGTTCTCAAGTTCGGCCTTGAGTGCCTCAAAGGCATAAATGGAAAAACATGACGCGGCAATCTTGAGCTTCATTTTTGGCTGAACTGACCGCTTAAGGTTGTCGCCCAGCAGTTGATTGATATTGTCAATGAGTTCTATTGCCATAAAAATCCAAAATGTCCGAATCCGATCCGGCCACGGCAGTGCCGTTCCGACATGCAGGGGATTTTATGCCAATATTGCAGTGGGGTACAGCGGAGCCAACCCCTCGCTAATTTGTAACGAGATCTTGACCGATACTCGCCGAATGGCAACTATGTTGTGGAGTCTTGATGCAGAGCGTATTTTATCGGGTGGCAGTCACGCAGTTTAGCCCAAAGGAGTTTGCGATGCGAATAAAAGATGCCATGAAATTCCTGATCGAAAATCGGACCGGCACATCAACCTTGAATGGTAGCGACGCGGCTTGGCGCGAACACGAAGACTCACTTAATTTTTTAGCAGACACGACCAGTGGGGATGTACCGATTTACATTGGGGGAGCCAATTTTTACTTGTATTCGCTATCAGTTCCAGCGGATGTGATGCAAGGCGACTACGTGGATGATATAGGACGGTGGAATTTCTCTCCCACGAGCGGCTATGGCTATTCTTGCTCATGGCCCGATGGAAAGCCTAAATTTCAACTGGAGGGGCCCATCAGCCAAACGGGGTCAAAAATCTTGGACAACGGAACAGCTTTCTTCTTCCTTCGGCAGCCCTGGGGGCGTGACGGCCTGAATCGTCTCGAAATCAACCAGCAAGTTTGTCACATTCTTGATCTTCACTGGGTTGCGGAAAAGCGTTCGTGGTGCAAACTCAACAACCTCGGTGAAGTGGTTCCCATCGCGCGGTGGGAAATCAAAGATAGTGTCAACTATGTCACCATGCAGAGGGATGAATTGGACGATTACCTATTCCTCGCAAAAGCCTGTTTGATCAGGGTGTTTGATGTGTCGCGATCTAGGGACTTTACTTTGGCTTTGGGCGCGGGACGCCGGGCTGACCCGATATTTTTAAGGCAGGTGAATCGTGAACAATGCAAGTCAATATCGTGAACTGGAGACCGAACTAAAGGCCTACATTCCCCAACTGGAATCAGCGGACGGTTTTCCGTTACTGCCGCAATATCCTGCTGAAGATCGCATTAACCGGTTGGCTATAGATTGTTTTGATCGCCCGATATTCATGCGGCAAAATGGCAATCTGACGGTTTTCAGTTTTGATGGCAGTTCGGCAACCTTGGCAATGCTCGGCAATGGAACATACAGGCTGGAAGAGATTGAATCGCGGCAACCTATTACGCGGTGCATAACGAAAAACATTATTGGAATTCTCAAAGCGTGGGCCATGCGGGCGGAGTCTGCGCGGAATGCTGCGCCTGCCGCGCCGGCAACGCCGGCAACCGACGCCGCTGCGACGATCGCACCGGCCAAGCCAACACACAACGCGGATTTTACAATGGTTAGATGGTACGGGGCCGAATATCAATTTTCGCCCGGCCTGCAAGCCGCGTCAATCAAAGAGCTTTGGCGAGAATGGGAAAAAACCGGCTTTGGATTGCATCAGGAAACGATCCGCCAGAGCGTGGACGCCGAGCGGGACACGTTTCGGTTGTCGCATGTTTTCCGGGATCATCCGGCCTACGGCGTGATGATTCAATCATGCGGCGAAGGCAAGTATCGGCTTACCAAGCCGGACGCCAGCGCCAAGCCCAAAACGCCGCACAGAAAGCGGGCAAAGATTAAAGCCGCTGCAACCAAGCCGCCTGTTATTGCCGCCGGATTAAGCCCGGGCGCCTTGCGGGCCAAGCAAAAGATTGAAGCGGAACATGCCGCCGCACACCCTGAAGATTAAAAAATAAATTCCCAAAACGCACCCAAAAAGCGCCGATGGCGCACACCCGCCTATGCCATACTCTGGGCATGGAAACCGATTCACACATATTGACACTACCGGAGATCGCCCGCGAACTCCGATTACCTGAGCGCTGGTTGCGCGCCGAGGCTGACGCGGGGCGGATTCCACATTTACGCGCCGGGAAAAAATACCGATTTACCCGGCCAGCCGTGGAACGGGCTTTAGCCGCCCGCGCTGCACGCATGGAGGCGCGACCATGACCACATGCACCGATACACCCGCTGTACCCGCGCCCCTGGCCGTCGATAGTTTCGGCGCGGCCGCGATGGTTGGCGTGAGCGAAAGCCATTGGCGCGTCATGCTGGCCGGCGGGCGCATACCGCCGGGATTCAAGCTTGGTAGGCGCAGATTGTGGAGCACGCAAGAGCTGCGGGCTTGGATTGCGGTTGGCGCGCCGAGCGCTGACCGCTGGGAAAAGATTAGACGCGCATAAAAATGGCCGGGTTAAGCGACGAAACAAAACCCGGCCAAGAAAGATTAGAACGCCATGAACATATCCGAAATTAACGAAATAGTCAAGAGTTTTACTGGTTCTGGGCCGCGAAAATCTGGCGCTGGCTGGGCCGCTAGATGCCCGGCGCACGATGACCGCAACGCGAGCCTGAGCATCAGCGAGGGCGACGCTGGGCGTATTCTGCTGCATTGTCACGCTGGCTGTGCACCTGAAGCCATTGTCCGGGCGATGGGCCTGAAAATGGCCGATCTGATGCCGCCGCGCCAAACCCATTACAACGCCGCACCACGGCCTGCCGCTGCGGCCAAACAAACATATTCAACCGCCACTGACGCCGTTTCGGCTTTGGCCGCAAGGCGCGCCCGCAAGCCTGACGCGACTTGGGAATATCACGATGCCGCGGGCAACCATGTTGGTTCTGTTCTCCGCTGGAATAAGCCTGACGGCAAAGATATTTTGCCTTTGGCAAGTCAGCCTGGTGGCCGCTGGAGTTGCGGGGCAATGCAAGAACCGCGACCGATGTACCGGCTGCCGGAACTGGTGGCGGCTGATATGGACACGCCTATATATATTGTCGAAGGCGAAAAGTGCGTTTCTGCCCTGGTGAACCTTGGCTTGAACTCAACCACTTCCGCGGGCGGCGCAATGGCTGCGGTCAAAACCGACTGGGCACCGTTGGCGGGGAGAACCGTGCATATCGCGCCCGACAATGATTCGGCGGGGCGAGCCTATTCCGACGCGGTTGCCAAAACGCTGCGGGGCCTGACGCCGGCGGCGACGGTGAATCTGGTTGAGCTGGGCGGCCTGGCCGAGGGCGAAGATTGTTACGACTGGCTGCAAAGGCGGCCTGATCATGAATCGCTTGAAGCGACTATTGAAATTATTAGAGCCGCGGCGAAGCCGTATCCGGACACTGAAAGCCCGGACGCTGCCGCTGACGATCTGAAGTTTTTTTCCGCCGCCAGCCTGATAAAACAATACCCAAACCTGCGCCCATATGTGATCGACCGCATACAGCGACGCGGCGAAATAATGAACCTGATCGCCGCACCGAAAATAGGCAAAAGCTGGCTGCTTATGGCGTTGTTACTTGGTATAGCCACTGGAACCCACTGGCTGGGCTGCCCCTGCCAGATGGGCCGCGTTTTGTTGCTTGATAATGAATTGCACGGCGAAACGCTCGCTAAGCGAATTCTGGTAGTCGCCGATGCCTTGGGCATCAGCCTGGCCGACCTGGGAGACCGATTGTCCATTGTCTCGCTTCGTGGCAAATCTAAAGACCTTGCCACATTGAAACGCACCTTTGACAATATTAAGCCGGGCGAATACGCGATGATTGCGATTGATGCGCTTTACAGGGCGCTGCCGCGAGACTGCGAAGAAAATAGCAACGAAAATATGCGAGACGTTTACAATTTACTAGACCTTTATGCCGAACAAACTGGGGCGGCTTTTGAGTTGGTTCACCATTCATCCAAGGGCGACCAGAGTCAAAAATCTATAACCGATATCGGATCGGGCGCTGGCGCGATCAGCAGGGCTGCCGACGTGCATTGCATCATACGTGCGCATGAGCAAGCGGACTGCGCCGTGCTGGATTGCCGTATCCGATCAGGGGCACAGCCTGCACCTTTGGGGCTGCGATGGAACTACCCGCTTTGGGTACCGGATTCAACGCTGGACGTGGAAGCGCTGGCCAGCACAACGCGGCGGAAGAAAGCGGGAACCGAACCAGAGCTGAAAGCCAATTACATGACGGTTGCGAATATCGCATTGCCGGAGCCGAAGCCGCTGGCTTTCTTCACGGCTAAGACGTGCCTTAATCAAATGAACTGCCGCCGCTATCTGGCCGAAGCGGTCGAGGTCGGAGCTCTCCATTTGTGGTCTGGCCGGACGGCCAGAGACCCACAACGCTGGGCGACCGAACCGCCCGATTTAAGGGCCGCGCCGTGTGTGTAAAAAACCCCCCACACCCCCTGCGTGTGATTTTACACACGGCAGGGTTGGCGAGTGTGAGCGCAACACATGCCAGAAAGTTGACCAAAAAGGAGACAAAAAACCATGACTGAAGAATCGCTTACTGTTTTAGAAATTATTTTGCTCGACGGAGATTTCGATCTTCGCGAAGCCACCGAGGAACAACGGGCTGAAGCCGAGCGGCTGGAAAGCGAACGCACGCACTGCATAAGCCCAAGCGGCATTCTGCGGCGGGCCGGGGATAGTTTTAATCTCGCGACCGAGGCTGGCTTACTCCAAAGCACAGTTAGTCAACTTTGGTGGACTGATAGGCGGCTACGCAAGCCAAAAAGCTTGAGCAGGCCGGGCGCCATTGCGTCCGTGGCACCAAGGCCGACTATCAGGACGGTTGAATTATCAGGGCCGGAAATGGGCGTTAAAGCGGAGACATGCCATGAGTAATCAAGCGACCATTACACCCGCCGAGCTTGAACCCGAAACGGGACTAGTCCTGTTTTCCATTGCCGACATTCAACCCGCACCGGAAAATGACGCGTTGTACCGGCCAATTGATCCCGCCGACCCGGAAATTATCGCGCTGGCCGAAAGCATCCGCGACCGTGGCCTGCTGGAGCCGCTGGTAGTCAGCGACGATGGATACATCATCAGCGGCCACCGGCGTTATGCCGCGTGTGGGCTGGCTGGCGTGGCTGAAATACGTTGCCGTGTTATGGCCGACGTGTCCCACACCGGCGACCCGGACAAGTTTTTGGCCCTGCTTCGGGAGCATAACAGGCAGAGAAATAAGTCTTTCGACGAAAAGTTGCGCGAGGAAATGGTATCCGTAAGCCCCGTTGATGCTTACGCGGGCCTGACGGAGTACCGGGGCGGACGGTCGCGCGTATCCCTTGAGCCGATGGAATTACAGGAATACCGGGGGCGGTCTGAAATATCCAAGGCGCGATGGCCGATGCTGCTTGCAATTCACACAGTAATTATGGCAAACCACGAATACTGGCCGTTATCCGACCGGCAGATTCATTACCGCCTACTGAATGAGCCGCCGTTGATTCATGCCAGCAAGCCGAATTCGACCTACGCGAACAACCCGCAAAGCTACATAGCATTGTGCGACCTCCTGACGCGGGCGCGGTTAACCGAGGAAATACCCTGGGAATCAATCGCCGACCCGACAAGGCCTGTAAGTATTTGGGACGTTCACGCGGACGTTCAAGGTTTTATTCGCCGGGAACTGGACGGGTTTTGCAAGAACTACTGGCGCGACCTCCTGATAAGCCAACCAAACCACATTGAAATTCTATGTGAAAAGAACACGGTTCTAAGCATCCTGCAAACCGTGGCGATGGAATTCACCGCGCCAATTACTTCTGGCCGTGGCTATTGCTCATTGGAGCCGAGGCGCGCGATGGTAAGGCGCTTTGAGAAAAGCGGTAAAAATAAGCTGGTGCTATTGATTCTTTCCGACCTTGACCCGGACGGAGAACAAATTGCGGCCAGCCTGGCGCGAAGCCTACGCGACGATTTTGGCATTGACGAAAGCCGGATTCACGCCGTCAAAGTTGCCTTAACAACGGAGCACGTTGAGCGATTCAATCTGCCGCCGAATATGAAAGCAAAAGCGACAAGCGTAAACCATGCTAAGTTTGTAAAAGCGCATGGGGAATTCGCTTATGAATTGGAAAGTCTGGAGCCGGCCGCGCTGCAGGGCTTGCTCCGGGCCGCGTTGGATTCGGTTATCGACCTTGGTGCTTACAACCGCGAAGTGGACGCGGAAAAACAGGATGCGGCGGCACTGGAAGCGCTGCGGAAAACCATGAAAAAAACCATGAGCAACACACTGGGGGCCGACCGAATTTCTGATGCCGCAAATGGCGATTGAACAGGGGGCTTGTAATGACCACGCAACCGACCGTCACCAACGCCGAACTTTTGGCCGCCATGCGGCGACTGCTGGGCGAGCTCGAAGAGCTGGCTGCCGAAATTTCCCGTCAATTAACGGTTATTTGGCCGGAAGTGGCGCTTTTTAGCACTAAAAAGGCGGTATCCAATGCCCAATAGCAACGGGCCGTGCCATAAACAAAACTTATTGGCCAATCGACCGGATGGCATTGTGCTTGACATTATGGCCGCACTACCTATAATGGTAGTTATAACTTATAGGAGCCACACTTATGGAATTGAGCATTGCACAATTCAGAAACAACATGGCCGACACATTGAACCGGGCCGCATACGCCAGCGAACGCTTCATTCTGGCCCGCGATGGAAAGCCCACTGCGGCGCTGGTGAGTATAAGCGACCTGAAGCTGCTGGAAGAGTTGGAAAACCGGGCCGACCTGAAAGCCGCGTTAAAGGCCCGCAAGGAAACTGGCGGTATAACCTTGGAGCGGGCCAAGGCTCGGCTGGAAAAAGGTGAGTAATGGCCGCGTACCGCGTGACTATCAGACCGTCCGCTGACAAGGTTCTGCACAAACTGCCAAGGGATATGCAACGGCGGATTTTAGAGCGACTGGACGAACTGGCAACTAATCCGCGCCCGGACAATGTTGTGAAAATGGCTGGCTGTGAAGACTTATGGCGCATCCGTGTTGGCGATTACCGCATCGTGTATGAAATTCACGACCGTGAGATAACGGTATACGTTCTGACTATTGGCCACCGCCGCGAAGTCTACCGGGAATTTTAATAAGCAAAAGCAGGTGAATCATGCGAGTATTCAAACCAACACGCCGGGCCGCTGATGGCAAAAGGCTGCCTTATGACAAGTTTTACGCCGAACTCCGCACCGCCGCGGGCCGGGTAATGCGGCTGCCGGGCTTTGAGAATGAACGCCTGACGGAAGCGCTTGGCCGCAACGTCCAACGCCTGATTAACTTGCGGGCAAGTGGCGAAACCCTGCCGGAAGATACCACGAAGTGGATTGAAACCCTGCCGCACCAAACCGCGAAGGTTTTAACCCGATGGGGCCTGCTGCAAGGCCATACGCTGGCCGCGGGCGAACCCTTGAGCAAGCACGCTGCCGACTGGAAGGCCGCCATGTTAGGACGGGGCTTGACGCCTTTGCACGCCATGACAATGCACAACAACGCTTTGCGGATATTCACTTTCTGCAACGCTAAATTTTTAACCGACCTGCAACCGGGCAAGGTGCAAACCGCCATTGCCGAGCTGCGCAAGCCAAAGGCAAAACCCGCCAAGGCTGGCGATACGCCGGGCCAACCGCCCGCGATGACCAAGGGCGCGAGCCTGCAAACCTGCAACCATTCAATCAAGGCCGTGAAATCGTTTACGCATTGGGCTTGCCGCGATGGGCGGATGCAAGCCGACCCGCTGGCGCACCTGTCAAAGTTTAATGCCCGCACGGATCGCCGCCATGACCGCCGGGCTTTGAGCGATGACGAAGTAAACGCCTTGATTGCCGCCGCCGAAACTGGGCCGACAATCCTTGGCATTGCCGGGCCGGCAAGGGCCATGCTGTATCGCGTTGCCGTGGGCACCGGCTTTCGCAAGGCGGAAATTGAAAGCCTGACGCTGGAAAGTTTCCGGCTGGACGATACCCCGCCGACAATCACGGTCAAAGCCGGATTCAGCAAGCACCGGCGCGAAGATATTCAACCAATACGCCAAGACCTGGCCGATACTTTGCGGGGCTATCTGGCTGGCACGGCCGCTGGCCAACCGGCATTCCCGATGCCCGATAAGGCGTTCAAACTGATTCAAGCCGACCTTGCCGCCGCTGGCATACCCTACGTTGATGCCGCTGGCCGATACGCCGACTTTCACGCCTTGCGGCATACGTACATAACCCGGCTGGTCAAAAGCAATGCGACCGTAAAAGTCTGCCAAGAGTTGGCAAGGCATAGCGACCCAAAACTGACCTTTGCGGTTTATTCGCACGTTGGCATGGCCGACACAAGCCGGGCACTGGACAACCTGCCGGGGCTGGACAAGCCGCAAGCCGAGCGGCAGACCGCCATAGCCTTGCGAACCGGCACGGATAACCGGCCAGTAAATGCCGAACCGGCACCGGGAGCGATTCGCGAAAGTGTAACCAGTATGGCGCGCAATGGGGCGCTTTTGGGTACGGAAACTAAGCGCACGGTAGCGCCTGGTAGCGCCGTAGCAACGCAAGCCGACAATCAGCAAACCCTTGCAAACAAGGGCTTTGAACATGTTTTACCGGGTAAAAGTGAATTGCGCCAGGCGGGAGTCGAACCTGCAACCTTTGGCTTCGGAGGCCAACGCTCTATCCAATTGAGCTACTAGCGCTGCAACAGAAAAGCAATGGTAGCATAATTCGGCCAATGCGTCCAAGAACCGCTTGTGCGGTTTTGACGGGAGGCATGGCGCATGGCGTGTTTTATCCGCAAGTATCAGCCTTGCGGCATGGCCTGTTCGGGTGCGGCGGCAACCGGTTTTACCCGCGGCTTTACACTGGCGATGTAGGTATAAACCACCGGTATAACGTACAGCGAAAACAGACAGCCGACAGACAGCCCGCTGGCAATCATAAGACCCATGTCAAAGCGGCTTACGGCACCGGCACCTGACGCGACAAGCAGCGGCACAACACCACAAACCATGGCTCCGGTCGTCATAAGAATGGGCCGCAAGCGCACACTTGAAGCCTTAATGACGGCGGCCCTGCGGTCCAGGCCTTCTTCTTCCTGTACGCGGTTGGCAAATTCCACAATCAAAATACCCTGCTTGGTGATCAGCCCGATCAGCGTGATCAAACCGACCTGGGTATAAATATTGAGGGTACTAACGCCCAGATACAGAAATGAAATCGCACCAAATATCGACATGGGAACGGTAAATAATACAATCAGCGGATCGCGGAAACTTTCAAACTGTGCCGCCATCAGCAGGAACACCAGCACCACCGCCAGCAGAAAGGTGATATAAATGCCACTTCCCTCCTTGATGAACTGGCGTGACGCGGAACTGTAATCAATTCCGTAGCCAGTCGGATAGAGTTTCTGCTTTTCGTTCTTCAGGAATGTCAGCGCCTGTCCCATACTCACACCGGGTCTGGGCAGGGCCTGGATGGTAACGGCGTTCTGCTGCTGAAATTGCGGCAAAAATTCAGGACGCACCACATGGTGAATGGTCATAAAGGTGGAAAAAGGGACCATGGCTCCGGAAGCGGTGCGGGCGTAATAATTCTTGAGCATTTGCGAGGTGGCGCGCCGCGGATCGGCAAGCTGCGGAATAACCTTATAGCTGCGTCCCTGCAGGTCAAAACGGTTGACGAAGTTTCCGCCCAGCAGCGGCTCAAGGTCCAGGCCGATCTGCGTCATGTTCAAGCCCAAAGCCGAGGCAATGCTACGATGGATGATCAGTTTGATCTGCGGATTGTTATAACGCAGGTCTTTGGTGACAAAAAGGAACAGCCCACTTTTATAGGCGTGCAAGATGAGATTGTTGGCCGCAAGGTCCAGGTCTTTGTAACCTTTGGTAGAGGTTACCACAAATTGCACAGGCAGACCCATCGGCGTGCCCGGCAAGGAAGCCAGCGGAAAAGCGGTCACCTGCAATCCCGCAACAGTGGCGAGTTTTTTTTGCAGCAGAGGTTGAATCTGCATTTGTGTTTTTTTCCGCTGGTTCCATGGCTTAAGCAGCATACCGCCGATCAGGGTATTCTGCCCTGGCGCAACAGGCGAGAACCCATTGACCTGGAAGATGTTGTCCGATTCGGGAAAACTTTTGCAAATATTACGAATTTGCGTGGCGTAGGTATTCATATAATGCAGGGTCGCGGTGGGTGGGCCGGTGGCGGTGAAAAAGAGGATGCCCTGATCTTCGGTGGGTGCCAGTTCGCTTTTTGCGCCCAGCACAAGAAACGGAATGCTGATAAAAACCGCCACGGCAATCACCAGTACAACAGGTCTGATATCAAGCACTATTTCCAGAGAGATGTCATAAACATGGCGCAGTCTGGCAAAGAGCGCGTCGAGGAAATGGGCCAGACCATGTTCCTTGCCGGGCCTGAGCAGTTTACTGCCCATCATGGGGGAAAGAGTAAGAGCGACAACCATGGAAATAAGAACAGTGAAAACAAGCGTGAAGGCGAATTCAGTAAACAGGCTTCCTGTCAGGCCGCCCATAAAGCCGATGGGGGCAAACACCGCCGCCAAAGTGGTGGACATAACCACAATCGGTCCGGCAAGTTCACGAGCGCCCTTGATTGCGGCATCAAATGGTGTAAGTCCTTCATCTATATGTCTATGAATATTCTCCGCCATAATAATCGCATCATCCACCACCAGTCCAATGGCCAGAATAACCGCCAGCAGCGTGAGCAAATTGATGGAAAATCCGACAGCCATCATGAAAATACCCGCACCCAGAACCGAAAGTGGAATCGCCACCATCGGAATCAACAGGGAACGCAGCGACCCCAGAAAAAGGAAAACCACCAGCACCACAATGGCCAGTGTGATGCCCACAGTGTAATAAACATCTTGAATGGCACTCGTAATGTAAATACTTCCGTCATAACCAATAGTCGCGTGCATGCCGCTGGGAACTGTTTTTTTAATGTGCCGGAATAAAATATGGGCCTGATGCGCCACCGTCAGGTCATTGGCATCGGGCGTTGGTGTGATGCCAATGAATGTGGCCGGAATGCCATTGAGAAATACCGCGGAATTATAGCTTTGCGCCCCAAGCGAGACGCGCGCGACATCTTTGAGGCGTATCGGTGCCCCATTGACGTAACGAACGATCAAATTTTGAAACTCCCCAATGTTATTAAGCGAAGTTGTCGCGGTAATAACCTTGGCGATGTTCACACCTTTTATCCGTCCCACCGCGGAAATGTAATTGTTTTGGGCCAAAGCTGTTGAAACATCCGAAGCCGTTATATCCAGTGCCGCCATTTTATTCGGATGCAGCCAAACGCGCACGGCGTAACTGTTGCCGCTGGAACCGGTTCCCGGAGGCAGAATTTGCGCCTGGCTTACACCGGGAATGGCCTGCACCTGCGGTTGCACCACACGCAGCAGATAATCCACAATCTGCTGCTGATTCATGGTCTTGCTGTAAAAAGCCAGATACATCAGCGGCCGTGAGTCTCCCACGGTTTCGTTAATCACAGGGGATTGGCTCTGCGGCGGAAGCTGGCTGGCCACCTGTTTTACCTTGGCCAGAATTTGTGCCACTGCGGAACTCGGATTAGTGTTGAGCTTCATGTATACTTGGATTGACGATGTGCTCTCTGAACTCGTCGCGGTCATGTAGTCTATATTCGGGGCCTGGGCAATAGCCTGCTCCAGGCGAGCGGTAATAAATCCCTGAACAATTTCCGGGCTGGCACCGGGATAGGATGTCGTGACGGTAACCACCGCATTAATGATGTTCGGGTATTCCCGCACCGTCATGCCAAGCCACGAGCGCACACCCATGATCAGAATAATCAGGTTGATTGCGCAGGCCAGAACCCAGCGTTTAACAAAAATATCAGTAAATTTCATGAATCCGAATCCTGCTCATGGCTTGATGGAATTATTAATTAAAATAACGGCACCAGGATGCAGCTTGATCTGCCCGCCGGTAATAATCTCTTCCCCCGGTTTGATTCCCGATGTTATGGCCACCATTTTTCCCCTCTGCTCTCCAGTATGCACCAGAATTTGCCGCGATGTAAGAACAACCTTTTTTCCATGTCCGCTCTTGTCAACCACGTACACATAGTCGCCGAAGGTACTGAACGCAACAGCCACAGCGGGAACCACCGTTATATGCAGCACTCTTCCCGTGGCCACGGATACATCGGCAAACATGCCGGGCCTAAGCAGTTCGTGTTTGTTGGCAAAGGTGGCCTGAACCTGAATATTGCGCGAATTAACATCCACTTGTGATGAAAGGGCGGAAATGGTGCCAAGGAACGTGCGCTGCGGGAAACTATTTACCCGAAGGCTTACATTGCGTCCAAGTTTGAGCGCGGCAATATTATTTTGTGGAATGGAAAAGACCGCGTAAATGGGTCGCCATGAATTCAGTGAAACAATGGATGTTCCCGGTGCCACATATTGCCCCAAACTTACCTGCCTTAAACCCAGGTATCCGGTAAATGGGGCGCGAATAGCCAGTTTTGCCAGCGTAGTGCTATCCGCTTGGACTTGCGCCAGACCCGATGCCACATTGGCGCGGAACGTGTCAAGCTGCGATTCCGCCGCCGCATGAAACTTCATCAGCTTTTGCGTTCGAAGGAGATTGGTTCGCGCCAAGGCCAGATTCGCCTGATCCAATCGCAGTTGCGCAAGTTGGGTTGAATTATCTATTTGCAGCAGTAACTGTCCTTTTTTCACCTTTTTACCGGAATGAAAATAAAGACCCGTCACATTGCCTGATATTTGGGCGGTCAGATCAACACTTTGCACTGCGGTAAGCGAAGCCACCGCGGACAGGTTCACCGGCCAGGATGCTAATTGGGCCTTGCCGGTGGAAACGGTCACGGGCGGCACCGGCCTGTGCGCCATGGCATAGGCGATCTTGCCGTTGATAAAGGCCTTGGTTCCGAAAATGGCCACCAGCAACCCGCCGAAAATAACCAGCAGAAATACAGATAGAAGAACACGTTTCAACATGACAAAATATCCTTTATGGATTGGCTTTCAAAGTTTTTTTCTCACCACTGGCGGCGAAATGGGCATGTATCGTGGAATATTGTTTTGGCCACCATCCGCCGCCCAGCGCCACAAACAGCGCTGCGGTATCCCGATAGCGCTGCGCCTGTGCCGCGACCACGCCAAGTTCGGCCTGCTGGTATTGCGTTTGGGTGTTAAGCAAAGAAAGATAGTCAATGGCACCGGCCCGATATTGGCGTCTGGCCAGATTAAAGGCATGTAAGGCACTCAGATATGCCGCCTGGTTAAACTTCAGTGACGCGGCATCATTCTGCACGGCGCGAAGGGCATCAGCCACCTGTTGAAAGGCCGAAAGCACCGTGGATTGATAGGCTGCAAGCTGAGCTCTGAAAGCGGCCTGTGCGGCCCGCTTATTGGCGATAAGGGTTCCCCCGTCAAACAGCGTCACACTGGCATTGGCCGCCAAATTCCAGATCATGCTTGAGGCATTAAAGAAGTCCGGAATTTTGCCATTTTCAAAACCAAGGTCGCCGGTCAACTGCACGGTCGGATACATTCTGGCAATCGCCACGCCAATAGAGGCGTTATCCGCGCGTAATTCCGCTTCCGCGAGCTTAATGTCCGGGCGATTTCGCGTCAGCACTGATGGCAGAGAGACGGGAATAACCAGGGGTAATTTCAGGCGCCTAAGGCGAATGGCCGGCAGCGCCGCCTCAGAGGGAATTGTACCCACCAGCACCGCCAGAGCATGGCGCACCGCCTCCAGCGATTGCTCTAGTGGCGGGATTTTTGCTTTGGTGGTCTGCAGCAGCGTTTCCTGATTCAGAACACTCAAATAAGTCACGGCGCCTAATTTGTACTGCTGATTTATCAGATTCAAAATGCGTTGCTGAATGGCGACAAGGCTTTGGGTGGTGCGAACTTGTGCTTCATACGACGCCAGCAGTATCGCATCGGAAACCGTGTTGCCCTCCAGCGTCAGGTAGGCCTCCTGAAGGTTATACCGCTGCGCATCTTCAAGGGCGCGAGTCTGGTGACGGGCGAGTTTGTTCAGACCAAACAAGTCCGGTGTGTAGACAACATTTACCTGTCCGGTATAAAGCGAAAGTATTCGTGTCGGACCGCCGAACTGCGCACCGCTTAACCGCTGCCGATTGCCACCGCCAGTCAAGGAAACCTGCGGCCAGCCTTCGCCATCAATTGCCAGTGTATTCTGGCGTGCCTCCTGTAAGGTGGCCAGGGCCTGAGCAATGGTGGGACTGTGAGCGATGGATCGCTGAACCAGTGTGTTAATCGGCTTGGACCCCAGCAGCTTCCACCAGGTTCGCACGATGGGCATTCCATAAGCAAAGCGCTGGGCCGTGCCTTCATGCCCCACACCCTTGTGCGTGTCGGCGGCCTCGACCCGCACCACGTCACC
>JAJYPG010000305.1 GCA_021795535.1 Planctomycetota bacterium | reverse complement strand
TCTTTGCGCAGGAGCATTCCTTTGAAGGATTTCGCGCCACCCATTCAGCCAGTCCATGGTTGGGTGACTTTGGACAATTCTGCATCATGCCTGAAGTTGGTGCGGCGCACGTCAATCCTGTTCGCCGTGCTTCGCCATTCAACCATCGGCGGGAAGTCGCCCGTCCTTATGTTTCCAGTGTGTATCTCAACCGTTATAAGATCATCGCGGTTCTCGCCCCCACACGCCGCTGCGCCATTCTTAAGTTTATCTTTCCCGCCAGCCGGCAGGCCAGAATCCTCATTGACGCCCGGCAGGGCGGAGTGGCCATGCGGTTCAATGCTGCCCGGCACATGGTCAGCGGATGGACCACAGCCAACAACGGCGGGGTGCCCGCGAATTTTGCCTGTTATTTTGTCGCCCAGTTTGACCAGCCATGGACCGCTTCCAGGGCGGTCACTTCCACACTTAAAAAACCGCTGGGCCAACGGCATGCTTACGCGATGCTGACCTTCAACACCAGGGGAAATACTGTAGTGAAAATGCGGGTGGCCACATCGTTTATCAGCGTGGCGCAGGCGCAGGCAAATCTCACGCGGGAAGTTCCACATTGGAGTCTGGCCGGGGTGGAACACCGGGCCAAAGGCCTTTGGAATAAAGACCTTTCCAAAGTAACCATTGGCGGGGCCACGCCGGCACAACGCAAAATTTTCTACACTTGTCTCTATGAAGCGATGCTTTCACCACGCAGCATTTTTGAACGCAATGCCTCTGGCCAGACCATTCATTACAGTCCCCTTACCGGGAAAATCTATCGCGGGCGGCTTTACTGTGGAACCGGTTTCTGGGATTCCTACCGCACCGCTTTTCCGCTTAAAGCTCTGCTTTATCGCCGGGTTGAAGGCCGGATTATCCGCGGATTTCTCAATGATTATACGGAGGGCGGCTGGCTGCCGACCTGGCCGAGTCCGGGATACAACGTATGTATGGTGGGTACCGGTGCCGACGCAACGATTGCCGAGGCATGCCTTAAGCATGTTGGCGGTTTTAATAAGGCTTTGGCATATCAGGCGATTCGCAAGGATGGAACCGTGCAACCGCGGCATCCAGGCCGCGGACGCACGGACTTGAAATATTACATCAAGCTCGGTTACATGCCCGCCAACCGTATCAGTGAAGCCACTTCCTCTACCCTGGAATACGCCTATGACGACTATGGTATCGCCGAGGTGGCGCAGTTACTGGGCAAGACCGCGGACTATCGGCTTTTTCACCAACGGGCATTCAACTACCGTAATGTCTTTGATCCGAAGGTCAAATTTCCTTGGGGACGGCTGGCCAATGGCCATTGGCAGCCCCATTTTGACCCGCTCTGGTGGGGCAATCCCTTTACCGAGAGCGATGCCTGGACATACACCTGGGAAGTTATGCAGGACCCGTATGGGTTGATCCATTTACTCGGCGGCAGACAGGCAACCATTCATCGGCTCAATACCTATTTCACCACCACCTCCAACTTTCATGCCTGTTCATACGGTCATCCCTTCCATGAGCAGATGGAGGCCCAATTCCTGGGCATGGGGCAGTATGCTCCCAACAACGAACCAAGTCTCCATGATGCTTATTTCTACGATTTTGTCCGCCAGCCATGGAAAGCTCAGTACTACGTTCGCCAGACGCTTGACCGGGTGTTTAATACCCATGGCATGGTTGGCGACGAGGATAACGGTGAAATGGGTAGCTGGTATGTATTTAACACGGCGGGCCTGTATCCGTTTTCACCGGTTGGCACGACCTATCTGATCGGCAGCCCCGCTGTGGGACGCATCGTATTGCACTTGGCGCACAAGCATACATTTACCATTGTGGCTCACCACCAGGGACCGACCAATTATTACATTCAGTCGGCTACGCTCAATGGCAAGCCGTTTGAAAAAACATGGATCGATTACCGAACTCTTCTCAAGGGTGGCCGACTCGTTTTTGTCATGGGGCCGAAAGCCAACAAGGCGTGGGGCAGTGCCAAGGCCGACATGCCGCCAGTTGCCGGCAACATGACGCCGCCCGGTTAAGCATTGCGTCGCGGAGCTACGACGAAAATGTCACGCGGAGACGCGGAGTTCGCGGAGAAAAGAGTTTGCGGTGGACGACAACTTTTCACCACGACGACGGGGTTTTGTCCGCAGATTTTCACAGATTTTATTAGGGACTTTAGCACTTAAGTCATCTGGTTATGTCGTCGTTAATATGTGTCCATTTCTGTAAATCTGTGGTCTTATAGCTGTCTGGAATTAAATAATATTTGGGGCGTCACTCATGTCTTGTTCTGGGAGTGCGGCTGTCCTCAACCGCCTTTCGTCATTCCCGGCCTTCGTGTCATCGTGTCGTCGTGGTGAAAATCCATCGTTCCTCTGTTTCCTCCGCTGCCTCCTTGTAAATCCGTCGTCGTCCTTCGTGGCTTTGTGCCTCGTGGAGATTTCTTTCCGCTGTTGACACCATCGTCTCTGCCACTGGATTTTATCTTACTTGGCCTCCAGCCAGTTTTCCGCCCAGCCTAATTCCACTTTTACCGGTACGGATAGCGGCATTGCGCCCTCCATTTCGCGTTTTACCAGATCAGCATAGCGGTCCACATGGTCGCGGCGGCATTCAAAGACCAGTTCGTCATGCACCTGCATAATCAGACGAATCTCTTCGCTTTTATCACCTATCAGCTTGTGGATATGCACCATCGCCAGTTTGATTAAATCTGCCGCGGATCCTTGTACCACAGTGTTCACCGCGGCCCGTTGTCCGAATTGTCGCACGGACTGATTGGCGGAATGAATTTCTGGAATGTTACGCCGCCGGCCCAGAATGGTTGTGACAAACCCATGGATGGACGCCTCTTGAATACACTGCTGGGAAAATGCGTCAATGCGGGGGAAGCGGGCTTTGTAGGCGTTGATAAAAATCTCGGCTTCATGCCGCGGAATTTTCAGCACCTGGGCCAGACCAAACGCGGTTTGACCATAAATAATGCCGAAGTTGACCGTCTTAGCCAGCCGCCGCATCTCCGCAGTAATATCTTTCGCCTCCAGATGATAAATTTGTGTGGCCACAAACTGGTGAATGTCCTGATCCGCCGCAAATGCGGCAAGCAGAGCCGGCTCCTGGCAAAAATGGGCAAAGATGCGCAGTTCAATTTGTGAATAATCCACGGCAAGAATGACCCAGTCCTGATCCCTGGCGACAAACGCCCGGCGAATTTCCCGGCCCTGAGCCGTGCGAATCGGAATGTTCTGCAAATTCGGATCACTGCTGGAAAGCCGACCTGTTTCCGCAATGGTCTGGTTGAAACTCGCATGAACCCGACCTGTGCGGGACGACACCTGTTGTG
>JAJYPG010000304.1 GCA_021795535.1 Planctomycetota bacterium | reverse complement strand
AATTCCCTGCAACCCAGATGGGGACGGTGAAAACATTGTCCTTTTTCAAGTCGCCGCAAAAACATTTCGCGGTATTTAATTGGCGGGTCATTGGCATCAAATGGGCCGATATCCACACTGGCTTCAATTAAATAGGCAACATCGCGCAGGGCCATGGTGTTACGTTGAGTGCGATTCTGCCCGCCGGCACCCTCGCGACCGGCTGAATCAACCAGATATGGCTCAGCGGTTGTCGGGTCTTTGATCCAACCGCCCACGGTACGCGGGGCTATTTTCCCTTGAATTTCATTGCGGCGGATACTGATAAACTGCGGACGATCTGAAGCGCTGCGGTTAAGCCACCACGGACGCAACACGGTGATTCGCCGGATATGCCAGTGGAAAGCGGGAATTAACTTACCGTCAGCATCGGTTTTCTTTTTGAATAAAATGGCATCGAGAACGCCCCGCGCTGCCGAAGGTGTCATGATCGGATAAGACATCCGTTCAACCTTCAGTTCCGGGCGCGTGAAACAGGCCAGATCACCCCAAACTTTCACAGAGACTATTTCTTTCTCAGGCATCACAGATTATCCACCCTTGATAACGAGGTACAGTCAAGATGAACTACTTAATCCACCCGGCGTATTTTCGTGAGATTTCCCGATTTTCGTGCCCGGAATAATTGCTGTAGCGCATCCTCGGGCGTCCAATGAAAGCCGTGACGATTCATCTCCGCCGCAAACTCAGCCAATTTCGGAGGGTTTATGGCCAAGGAATCGACTGGAGTGTCAAACCGTTTGTAGATTTCAGCCAGATACGCCAACTTCGCTGTCTTGTTTTCGGAAACCATTGATAACTCCTTATAATAATACTTAAACAACAGTTTCATTGGCGCAATATTACGATCATTGCCCTTAGAAGTCAAGTGGCGTAAAATTCTTTCATTCAGCACAATGCGACCGCGAGGTGCTGCGGATTGAAAAAATGACACTGTGGTTTGCACGGTTTCACCTCAACTTATGCCGCCCCAAGAGGGGCGGCTCTTTTTCATGCGTACTGTTAAAACACCGGCACCGCTGATAACCAGTCCAAGTGCATTGTCGTACGGCAGGCTGCAAACATTAACTCCCGGTGGATCATTCATCACGCAGGCGCTGGCCGCCTGCCGCAGTTCGTGCTCGTAAACATTCACGGTGTACCTCTGCAATCGGCGATAGGCACTGCGCGACGGTTGCCGCCGCAATTCGGCCAGCAACTTCTCGATTTCTTCTCTCGCTGGTTCCCATGTTCCGACTACCAGCGGGGTTGTGACACTATCAATAATTTTGTAACTCTCCGCAACCGATTGAAAATTATACCCTGACCGTTTGGTGTGTATATCCTCTGAATCGAGGTCGCCCGTTGGATACAGCCGACGGTAATATTCTGCAATGTCCTCAGGATGATCAATTCGCGGCTGCCGGCCGCACGCCAGGAAATCCTGCTCAACAATTTTCGCGCCATTGCGATACCAGTTACTGGGGGGCATTTTTCCATCACGGCTTCGGAATACCTTCACACGCCCGCCGCCCGCGCCACCGCTCAGCAGCCCCTCGCGATTACACCGTCCTGCGGCCTGCACGATGGATTCAAGCGGTGCCAATTCCCGCATTACGACCGGGAAATCCAGATCCACACCCGCTTCGACAAGCTGGGTCGAAACCACTCGGCATGGCCGACCGTATTTCAGCGCAGCGGCTATATCCTTTAGCACGCAGAGCCGATGGGCAGGGCACATATTCGTTGAAAGATGAATCACCTCGGAGCCCAGTTTTGCCAGTTCGCGATATATTTCCAAGGCGGCCTGGCGCGTGTTGACCACGCACAGGACCTGTTGATGGCAAAACATTTCCGCCGCGATCTCCACCCAATTGAAACCTGCCGCGCCGGTCGGCGGCCACGTGACCTCAACGCGTTTGAGCTGGCGGAAAAGTTCAGCGGGATTCGGTGCGATCTCATGGATTTGTGAAATTCCCATCGGCAGGCGAATCGGATCTTTTTTCCAAGCCGGTTGGGTGGCCGTGCAAAGCACAATGCTGCAGCCCATGTATGCGGCGGCCTGTTCCAGCATTTCGCAGGTTGGCGCGGTGAATTCCGGCGGCAGCGTCTGGCATTCATCGAGAATCACCACGCTTTGTGCGATGTTGTGCAACTTCCGGCAGCGCGAAGGCTGATTGGAAAACAGTGACTCATAGAATTGCACGCTGGTGGTGAGAATAACGGGCGCGTCCCAATTCTCCGCCAGGCGCTGCGCAGTTTGCGACTCCGGGTCATCTCCATGCGAAGCGTTTTCCTGTCCCGGCTCAACCAAACTGTGATGTTCAAGAATCAGGCTGTCGGCGGAATCTCCCAGTGCCGCGCGGAAAACGCCGGCGTTCTGTTCGATGACGCTTAAATACGGAACGACATAGATTATCCGTCTCAATTTATGTGCAACGGCATGTGCCAGAGCAAATGCCAGCGAGGAAAGCGTTTTGCCCCCGCCGGTTGGAACTGTCATGGAAAATACACCCTGCGGTTGGGATCTGTTTTCCAACGCCGCCGCAAGAATGTCCGCCCGAATTCGCGCGACATCGGCATTTCGGCATTGCTCTGCGCGTTGCGCGATATACGCCAAAACATTTTGCAGCAGTTGCGGAGCATCAAGCCACAGCGGAGGCGGCGGAGTCGCCCATCCTTTTCGGCGGGCGTGAAAGTCCGCGGTGTCCAGCCAATCCGCATCCACCAGACAACTGAACAAAAGGCGGGTGCGAAGATCAAGATCGGTCCCACGCAAGGCTGCAGCCGCGCCAGAGGCCGCTGTTTTCAGCTCCTGAAAATCCAAGAGGGCTGAAGGTAAAATTGCCTTTGCCACATCGCTGCCCATCTCGACCCCTTCCGCCATTTCAGCTTTGTCAGGCATTCCACCATGGTGACCCAATATGGAGAAACATATATCGAAATGTCTATGTTCGGTGCGTACCGCCTCCGCCGCACCCGCTTGTTTGTGCCGCGTGGATTCCCCCTTGGGTTGAGTGCCCCGTATCATCCGCTGAAATTCCGGACGATATTTTCCCAGATCGTGCAGCAGCCCCGCTGCGTATGCGGCTTGCGCGAATTCTTTATCCTTCGGTCGGGCTTCGCGGGCAAATTTTTCGGCCAGCTTGGCGACGTTTTCCAGATGCTCACGCAATGGCTGCCATTGCGATTGGTCCTCCCCAAAGGTATGCGCGAAATAATCCATGGCTACTTTTTCCTTGGATCGCACTCAACTTGCACGTGAGGCTCTGACACACGCGATACGTCAACTTAACAAAAACCTACCCTACCTTGCCGCGGTAATTTTGGCAATCTGAGAGT